>DLRK01000084.1 GCA_002501065.1 Akkermansiaceae bacterium UBA7890 | reverse complement strand
ACCAGCAGTCCTCACGGAAAGTCATCATTCTCGTCACGGATGGAAGACCCTGTGACTACGATCGCTATGAGGGAACCTATGGCATCCGTGACGTCCGCAAGGCGATCGAAACCGGCAAGATCCACGGTCTGCAAACCCACGCCTTCGCCATTGAGAAGCAGGCCACCGAAACATTTCCCATGATGTTCAGTCGTGACCACTTCGACGTCGTTCAATCACCAGTCCATCTTACCCGCCGCATGAGCAAACTCTTCGCACGACTTGTCGCCAGTTGACTGTCGCCATTCCTCGCATCATCGATGTCGCCCACCTGCCTCCGTCACATCCTCAGATGCGCAGAGCCTCGACTTCGTTTCGTGCGACCTTGATGAACACCTCGTCGAGGTCCCTGCCGCTGAAACGCTCCTTGATTTCCGCCGCAGTGCCTTCGGCCAGAATGGAACCTTCGTGAAGGAAAATGATTCGGTCGCAGACGACCTCGATGTCCTTCATGTTATGACTGGTATACAGAATCGCGGTCGAGCGTTCGCGCTGTGTGCGCCGAACGAGAGAGCGCACTTTGTCCGCGATATCCGGATCGAGGGAGGCGGTCGGCTCATCAAGGAGAAGGAGTTCAGGATCGTTAAGGAGGGCCTTGGCGAGATTGACGCGGGTGCCTTCACCGGCGGAGAGGCGACCGGTGACACTCTCACGCAGGTGAGCGATCCCGAGCATTTCGAGAAGTTCGTCAATCTTGTCTCCGGGATTCTTCACGCCGTAGAGGCCTGCGAAAACACGCAGGTTCTGCCGAACCTTGAGATTAGACGGGAGATTCGCGTAGGTGGTGCAGAAATTGGTCCGCTTGAGGATTTCAATGCGGTGTTTCTGCAGGTCCTTGCCAAAAACAGTGATGGTGCCCTCGTTCGGAATAGTGAGGCCGAGGATCATGTTCATCACGGTCGTCTTGCCCGCGCCGTTCACACCGAGGAGTCCGATCACTTCACCCGCCCGGACTTCCAGGTCCAGGTCATCCACCGCCACGAGTTTTCCAAAGCGCTTGGTGAGGTTTCGGATCTGAAGGAGAGATTCTGGCATCTGGAGAAAGGATTCAGTGGACGGGGGCACTGGCTAGGAGAGGAGCTTGGATCGGATCGAATCAGTCACCTGCTTCGGGTTTGCCTTTCCCTTCGAGGCTTTCATCACCTGGCCGGTAAGCCAATTAACGAGCTTTTCGTTGCCACCCTGGATCTCGGCCACTTTGTCCGGGTTGGCGGCGATGGCTTCGGCGATAAAAGCATCGATCGCGTCGGTATCGGCCGGTTCAAATCCCATTTCTGCGGCGATCTCGGCGGGATCCCGCTCGGGGCTTTTCCACAGCACTTCAAAGACTTCCCTGGCCTGGTTGTTTGAGATGGTGCCAGCTTCGATGAGATCGACAGTGCCAGCCAGTCGTTCGGGGGAGACGGGTGAAGCCGAGGGAGCAAGGTTGTCGTCGTTGAGATGCCTGAGAAGCGTGTTGATGACCCAGTTCGCCGTCTTCTTGGGTTTGGCCTGCGATGATTTGACTGCGGCTTCGAAGTAATCGGCAAGGGCTCGATCGGAAGCAAGGACGTTGGCATCGTAGTCGGTAATCTCGTAATTCTGTTCGAAACGGGTCGCCTTTTCGGCCGGGAGTTCGGGGACATGCTGGCGCATGCGTTCGACAATATCTCCGGAACGCACGGGAAGGAGGTCGGGATCAGGGAAGTAGCGGTAGTCGTGCGCATCTTCCTTGCCACGCATGAATTCGGTGACGCCGGTGTCATCATTCCAGCGCCAGGTGGCCTGAACGTGGGTGCCGCCCTCTTCCAGAACGTCGATCTGGCGCTCAATTTCATGATGGAGGGCGCGACGGACCGCGGAGATCGAATTCATGTTCTTGAGTTCGATCTTGGTGCCCAGTTCATCGGTGCCTTTCTTGCGGACGGAGACATTGACGTCGCAGCGCAGTTGGCCCTTTTCCATGTCGGCGTCGGAGATGCCGCCATAGATCAGGATCTGCTGGAGGGTCTTGAGGTAGGCGAAAGCCTCTTCGGGGGTTTCGATTTCCGGTTCCGAGACGATCTCCATCAAGGGTGTGCCGGCCCGGTTGAAATCGATCACGCTGGCATTTTCCAGGTGGGTGGATTTCGCCACGTCCTCCTCAAGATGGATGCGGGTGAGTCCGATTTCCCTGCCCGGGTTGGCGATGTTTTTCTGGTAATCCCGGGGGTAGTTGTGATCGGAGAGGGGCACCGCTCCGCCGAGACAGAGAGGCAGATCAAACTGCGAGATCTGGTAGTTCTTGGGCATGTCCGGATAGAAGTAGTTCTTCCGGTCCCACTTGGAGATCTCCGGTGTCTCGCATTCGAGGAGGAGGCCGGCGAGGACGGTCTGCTCGATGGCGGCTTTGTTGAGGACAGGCAGGGAACCGGGCAGGCCGAGACAGGTGGGGCATACGTTGGTGTTGGGTTCCTCCCCGAAGCTGGTCCGGCACCCGCAGAACATCTTGCTGCTGGTGTCGACCTGGCAGTGAACCTCAAGACCGATGGTGGCAATGTAATCCTCGTGCATCAGGGGCAGTGGTAAATTGTCCGACCGGGCCGTAGCAACGTTTGGCAGAAGGCAGAGGGGCAGGAGTTAGTCCTTCGCCTCCCCGGTCCCGATGAGGCCAATCGCTTTTTCGATATCAAGCCCCTCAAGTTGCTCCTCGGCTTCCTGGCTGGCCTCCTTGATGAAATCGGAGTGAAGGAGTTGCGAGTAGTGTCCTTCTTCATAGAAGGTCTTGAGTTTGGTGCTCTGCTTGACGAGGAGGGTGTTAATCTGCGTCTGCAGGGCCGCCTCTCGAACGTCCTTGGTCAGGTAAGCGCGGGTGGCGGCCTGCTCGTTCTCAACCAGGATGGTGAGTTTGGAGAGGTTGGCCTGGGAACGGTTGTTGAGGAAATCCAGCTGCTCCTCGTGGAACTGGCCGATAGCGCTGGTGTCGAGGCCTCGTTTCAACCTGGAGAAGATTGGCTGAGAGGGGCGTTTGGCTTCCCGGTTCTCGTTCGTGGTGGCATTGAGCCAGTCCTTGTTCTGGATGGCTTCCCGTAGCCAGGCGAGCTCAGAGAGGGTGCCGTTGTAACGGACACCCACCAGACAGAACCAGACGAAGGCTGCTCCCATGACAAAACCGAGCATGCCTCCGAGGGGGGCGATTTTCCTGGCCTTGCCGTTCTTGGAACCAGCAGGACTGAGAAAGATCCCGAAAAGGGCTCGCGCCACGAAGAAGATGGCGAGGCCGAGGATGATTCCCACCGCGGCGGACATCCAGGGATCGGGATTCTCGATGAGAGTGGCGGCGAGGTAGGCTCCGTTCCTGAAGCCCCAGAGGCTCGCGAGGATGCCGGCTGAGAGCGCGATCAGTCCGAAGGTCATGCGGACGAACCCCTTGATGAGGCCGATGACAATGAAGATGATGATAATGATACCTATGACTCCGAAGATCGAGATATCGAAGGATGTGATCGCTAGCATTTCAGGGGGATGAAACCGGTTAATGTTGTGCTGAGGATTCCAGTCCGCATTGGGTTATCTGGCGAAGGAAGTGGTCGTAGGTGACAAGGAGCTTTTCCGCCGGAGGGTGTGATTCCGTCCTGCAGTCTGGTTGTTCCGGAGGTGAACCTTGATATCCTTTTGCTCACCAGATTCAAGCGTCACAGTGTTTCTGTGGTTTGCAGCCCGAAACGTGATGCTGCTTGTCTCGTTTTTTATTTCATTCACCAAGGTTTTTTCCGGAATCTTGATTCCGCTGGTCTTGGTTTCCTCGCGAATGATCGCGACGGCATTGATGAACGGTGTCTGCTGGAGGGTGGGAGCCTCGGTTTTCGCCACCAGGTCTATCACCAGGCTTGAGTCGATGTTGATGGAAAATTCTCTCCAGATGCCATGCTCTGGCCTGCCGGATTCCCTGACGATGTCGAAATCGGTAAGCACGGTTTCCCCGTTGAGAAGGACATCAAAAACACGCTGCCCGGGAACATCACCGGGGGGAGCGGAAAATCCCAGGCGTATTCTGTAACGTCCTTTTCCATCACCGGGCGTGGTCACAGGCACCGTGCATTGGCTCATTCCGCGAACAGCGGAGGTGAAAACAAAATGCGTGTCGGCATCACCTTCCGGGATAGCTTGCGAATGGAGTCCCACGGATCCACCTCCAGGATATGTGACCACCTCTGCTTCATGATCAAGCAATAGCTTGTGCCGGTGAGGGCGTTCCGTGGTCAGCCAGAGGTTGCCATCCGGATCGCGCCGGTCGCCGGTGCCGCCAAGATCAAGATAGAGGTGCTTTACCGGCAGGACAGGGCCGGGTTGGGCGAAGAGGAAAGGCGTTGCGGGTGGGGCTTCCACCTGTCCCATCGCCACGGAAAACGGCAGGGACCAGGAACAACTGCAATACACCGCCATTGGAGGCTTGATCATCATGCCGCCACCGGTGATGGCGTCGAAGAGACAACTCATGCGGCTGTGATAGAAGGTGTAGAGACCGTCGTCATTGAGCAAGTCGTGATAGGCTACGCCCGTCGAGCGCCCGAAGAGAAAGTGCCGTGAGGCGGAGAACTGCCCGCACTGTTTTCCGTATCGGCACCAGGCCCAGTCTGCCTTCCGGCCAGTGACCGGATGGGTGCGCTGACGGCGTTCTCCGGTTTGGATGTCATAGCCCCAGGGTTCAGCATAGATTGTTCCATTGGCGATGACAGGCCGGGTTCGATAATCGGCATGTTTGCTCCACAGCAGCTTTCCGGTGTCGCCTGCGTAAACAGTCAGGGTGCGTGGCTTGTAGGCCCCATTGGGCCATTGTCGCCAACCTTTGTCAGCTCCGCTCTGGGTTGCGAAGACGACAGTGTTGTCGCTGGCCATGGTGAAGGGAATAATCGACGGGTTGTAGTGGACACCGCGTCGACCGCTGTAAAGGAAGACATTGGTCGTATCGATTCCGGTTTCGTAGAGAATTTTTCCGGTTGCTCCCTCCAGGGCGGCCATGGCCTGGATGGAACGTTTCGAAGAATCAAAAGCCTTGAACCGTTCCGGGGAATGCTGTTGCAAACAGGCCTTCATCTCGGTGAGTGCTTTCTCGCGATGGGCGTCAGTTACGGGAATGCTGCAATACAGGCGACCGTCACTGATTGCCACCCAGCTATCCCACTGGCGTTGCTGTCCCACTCCCCCGATTGTCCAGAGGCGTTTTCCGGAGGTGGAATCCTCCGCGAAGAGGCAGCGGAAGTCCTTCTTGATCTCCTCGTCTCCCTGCTTGATGGTTTGCTGCCATTGCACGTGGCCGTAGACGATCTTCCCGTCGCGACTGGCGGCCATCTGGCTGATGGTTCCCTGCTCCATCATCCTGGGAAGCACAACCCCATCAATTTTCTTTCCCGTCTCAAGAGTGATCCGTTCCCACAGGGCCTTGCCGGTGGGGCGGTCGTCCTTGAGTATCTCCCTGCGGAGGTAGATTGTCCTGTCGGCAATGAAGAATTGCGAGTTCTCCGGGCAGGGATAATACCAGAGCTTGCGGCCGCTGTACTGATCACACGCGATGATGCCATTGTGGACGGGAAGCAGCATCAGGCCATGCGCCAGGCGCGCGGGCATACTGTTGTTTCCGTAGCGTAATACTGGCGGACCATACCACAGGACGCCCAGCGGTCCCTTGAGCGCGCCATCATCACTGGAACCGGTATTGCCGGAGTCGCCGAGTTGATGTGTCCAGCTCCCGGATTGGGCGAGTTGGGGACGGACCCGCCGGCTCCAGACCCCGTTGCCACTCTTCACGATCGTCCAGCCCTGCTGCTGGGTAGCGGCGTTCCATGTTCCTAAGGCATCAGCTGTGGTTTTACCGCCTCCGATCAGCGCAATGCCGCGAATCGGCTTTAGTATGCGCGAGAGGTCCTCGATTGTCTTTTTGGACGGCAATGTCCCTTTTACGGCTGCCTCCGAAACGATCAAGTCGGCATAGTAGGAGGGGAACGGCAACCTGGTTCCTGGTGGCTGGTGAAAGACCGTTATTCGGGTGCCATGCAGGCTGGCCTTGGCGTAGGAGGCCCTCGAGGCGATCGCCTTTGCCTCGTCGTCAAAGACAGCGCAGATAGAGAGATCTGTTTGCCGGGCCAATTGCTCGGCCAGGGCGCCACTCTCGCAATCGAGAACCAGCGCGTAGCCATCGCGAACATCAGTCTGCTGCACAATGGATGTGGCAATGGATTGAAATAATTCCTGGTCGCCAACGGCTACATCGCTGGTCCTCTCGGTAATGGTGCCGTGTTTTGTCGTACCCGGGGGAGCAAAACAGCGGATGACCCCGCGTCGAGTGGTGGCAAAAAGGCGACCGTTTGCGATGATCAGCTGGTTGGCTCGTTCCGGAATCTGGGTTGACCAGAGAATGTCGCCGTTCTCCGGACGACGGGCGAGAATCCTGGAACCAACGCCTTTTCCTGGATCGATCTGGAACATCGAATGATAAATGACACCGCCTGCGAAGACGACGGTGCAGGCGTCAGGGTCATTGCGGTAATGCACGCCACCCACGCGGTATTTGCTGCTGCCGGAGCGCAGCCCGAGCACCGAGTCGACATCAGTCCAGTGCGTGGCGTCTTTCGTCTCGCGTCGATCCCAGATCTTCACTGCCGGCTTGTTCTGTTCCTTCGTGGCCGTCTGCGCCACGTCGCCCAGGTAACGGGTGCTTCCGACGCTCACCCCGAAGACCGGCACATCACCGCCGTAGGGGATGGCGTGCGGATCCTCCACCTTGACGGGATGGTTTCCAGTTTCTCGTTCAAACGAGACCAGCATCCCGTGGCTCTGGTTGTAGCCGAGGTGGTCGCGCGGCACCCAGATGGTTTTTTCTGAAACGATCAGGTGGCCGGCCGGGGCAATGGCTTCCCGTCGCATGGCAGCTCCCTGTGAGGCGTTGCACCAGATCAGCCTTCCTGTCTCTGCGTCCACAGCGAAAAGGAACGTTCCCTCGTGCGGCAGGATCCCCGCCGTGAAATAAGCCACGCCACGATCGACTACCACATCGGAGCGAACGGGCCATGCTGAGGTTAGTTTTTCATATGAGAGCATCCATCGGTTACGTTGCGCGGCTTTGAATTTCCAGATCAGTTTTCCCGTTCCCGCATCAAGGCAATAAACATGCCCATCGTCACTGCCGACATAGATCCTCTTCTCGTAATAAGTCGGTGTTCGATTCATCGCGGCGGCGGCGATAAATTCCCAGCGCTTATTACCGGTTGCCACGTCAAGACAGACCGTGCGTCCATCGATGTGACTGTTGAAAAAGAGTGAATCGCCCGCCGAGCTGATCGGCAGCGTATAATGCATGCCCCAGGGGTAGGCGAATGACTGCGGAGCCTGGGTGGGGACCGGTGCATCCCGCGCCTGGCGCGAGCGAAAGACCCACACTTCTTCCAGCGGCGGCGCGAGCTTTTCCCCGCTCACCCCGCTGCGGAGCGGGTCATGGCGCCAGGTGGGCCAGTCCTCGGACTTCGCCGTCGTGACAATACAAACCAAGGCGATCAGAAGACAAAGGTTCCTGTTCATATGAAAACTTTTCCAGAACCGGGACTATTCATTTTCCGGGACGGCAGGTTCGTAGTCGATCACGAGTTGGGGGGCATTTTCCGGTCTGACCCGGGATCCCTGGGAAGCCCAGTATACCGGTCCGTTCATTGCAGTGGCCTCAAGGATGAGTTGCACAAGTCCCTCACCATTCTCATTGCGCCGCACGCCGGCGGGCAACACGGCCTCGACAACGTTCGGGTCCGATTCGCTTGGTGCCAATGGGTAATGTTCCGGCAGCATTCCGGGAAGTTCCGGGTAATTCAAGGAGTTGATTTCCACCTGCGTGAGGCTGTTCAGCAGGCGCAGGGCACCCCAGTGATTTCGGCCCGGCTTCGGCCGCGGGGCGGCTGAACCCGATCCGTAGAGAGAATGCCAGCATGCACTCAGTTCAGGTGCAGCGTGCAGGCGGATGCGCATGCGGTGGATTGTGCCGATTTCGCGTGGAATTCCGAACCTCATCCACGAGCAGGCGGCCCCGTCGTCACCGGCTTCTATTGATCCCAATGAGGCAGGGAATCGGCCAACATAGTGGGGTGGAACGCTGCGGTTGATCCATGTCTCGTATGTCCTGCGGGTCATGCACCAGCGCCCGGTGCCGGTCAATGAGCGGCGTTGAAGCTTGCCGAGGCAAGCGACAGTCAAGGTGTGTTCATGCTCAAGTTTTCCGGTATCAGAAAGGAGTTTCAAGGCAAGGGAGTGAGAGCCTTTCCTGGCCGGTTCATTGTTTTTGACAAGCACCTCAATGGTTCGTCCCTCTCCGGGTTGCAGAGTGACAGGTACGGGACCGGAAGGGGTTGCCATGATGCCCCCCGGTGCACTCAGGTGCAATTTGCCGGAAAACGGAACATCCCGATGATTGATCACCTCTATTTCAACTGCTCTCTCGGGTGTTTTTTCATTCACCCAGGCACTGGCAGGCACCTTGAAACCAAGCGCGACGACTTCCTTGCGAATGACCTCCATGGCATTAATCAAGGGCACCTTGATCTCGGCGGAATTCCCGGGCTTTGCCACCAGGTCCAGTTCAAGGTTCTCGCTGAGCGCGACGGTAAATTCTTTCCACAGGGCACGGTTTGCCCTGCCTGTTTGCTTGACGATATCGAGGTCTTTCTGGACCGTTTTTCCGTTGATCCGGACGTCAAAAACCCGCTGGCCAGGCTGGTCGTCCGCCAGGGCCGAGAAACCAAGGCGCACGGTGTAAATGCCGTCTTTCTCGCCCGGAACGGTTACCGGAACGATGAATTTTTTCAGTCCGTAAGCGTAGGAATCGAAGAGGAACGGGGCAGGCGTGTTCTCGGTTTCAATGTCGCTGGCACTGCGCCGGCCATACCTGGTGGAATAACCGGGGGACCGTTCGCCCGTCGGGTGAAAGGTCATTATGGGGGCGAGAGTGAGGTGAAGTTTGCTTGGATGCCCATCCCGCACGGGGTTGAACCAGAGGTTTCCAGCCCTGTCCCTGCGGTCGCCAGAGGCACCAAAATTGATGCGCAGTTCCCTGACCGGAAGGGAGTTGCCGGACTGGAAGAACCGGAACGGAATGGCCGGCTCCATTGATACATTGGTCATCGCAATCGTGTATGGGAGGGACCAGGGACAACCGCACCCGATGTTGAATGGCGGCTTGAGCATCATGCCGCCGCCACTGGAGGTGTCGGGGTCGCAGGCCTGTCGGTGGTGCCAGGTCTGATACATGCCGTGGTCACGAAGCACATCGTGGTAACCGAAACCCTTGTTGCGACCGAAGAGAAAGTGCGTCGATCCGCTGTAACCACCGCACTGCTTGTCGTGGCGAACCCATGTGAAATCGCCCTCGGCACCCGTGATGGGGTGCTCCCGTCGCTGGCGCTTGCCGGTAGCCAGGTCAAACGCCCAGGGTTCAGCGTAAATAGTATTGTCGGTGATGACCGGTTCGAACCGGTAGTTGCACTTCCTCTTCCAGAGGAACTTTCCTGTCAAGGCATCATGGACGGCGATACTGTTATTCTTAAATGCGTTCGCACCAAAACCGCCCCACCACTTCTCGCCAGAATTATTCAGGAAGAGGACCTTTCCGTTGTGTGCGGCAACGTAGGTGTCACAATCCTGGACGTCCACGGCACGGTCATAGAGAATTTTCCCCGTCATGGCGTCCATGGCCACGAAACGTTTGATTTGCCGCTGCAACTGGTCGAAGTTCCTGAGGCTTTCGGGGTCGTTCTGCGCGAGGTAGGCTTTTGTCTCAGCGTCGAGTTGCGCGACTTGTTCTGCAGATGGCCCGGCTCGCTTGATGTAGATGATCCCGTCACCCATTGCGGCCCATCGTTCATACGGAACGCGTTCGCTGTAGAGGCCGAAAGGCTTCTCTTTTCCGGGCCCCCCTGCCATCCAGAGCACCTTGCCCGATTCCGTGTCGACAGCATATAAGCAGGTCCAATCGCCCTGAGTTTCTGTTTTGTCGCCATACCCGGATCGCCAGAACGTCTTGCCGTCCCGGCTCACCGCAAAATGTCCCATCCGCATTTCCGGAAACGGGGCGGGGTAACCGCCGATGACTTTCCCGGTCCAGAGGTCAAGGCGCAGGACTCCCTGGTTCTTCTTGCCCGGTTCGACATTGCCATCGGGAATAAACAGGCTGTCGCCTCCGACCGCCATCATTCTGCTATTCCTGTCCGAGTCCCTGCCGCCAAGGGTCAGGATCTTGTTGTAGTGCCAGAGTTTGCGGCCGTTGTAGTGCCAGAGTTTGCGGCCATTGTAGGCATCGTATCCCTCGACCGTGTTTTCGTCGATCGGGCAAACGAGCACGCCGTTGTGGACGAGGGGCGGACGACCGAGACTGTGTTTTGAGTAAGGGGGGCCATACCAGACAATGCCCAGGGGTGGCTTCAGTGCTGAATCATGGCTGCACATGGTGTTGCCGGGGTTGCCGTTGGCATGTGTCCATCCGCCTCCGTTGTCAACGGGCGGACGCACGTGGACTGCCCAGCGCATTTCGTGCTGGGTTATGATCTTCCATTCGCCGGGTTTTGCCGTGTCCACCCACTGGGAGAGGGCCTTATCTTCCTGTTTCCCTCCCAAAAGGACGATGCCGCGGATCGGCTTCAGCAAGCGCTCAAGTTCCCCTGTGTAATCCGGCATCACCCCGCCAGCAGCGGCTCGCTCCGAGACGATCAGGTCCGCGAAGTTCGGGGAATACGGCAACCTTGTGCCGGGTTCCCGGAACCATACTGAAATTCGTGAAGCGAGAAGGTTGGCACGGCTGAATCTCCTGCGGGCAGTCTGCGCCTTGTCAGGATCGTCAAAAACAGCGCAAATATACAGATTGCTCGACTTGGCGAGTGAAAACGCAAGGGCACCGCTGTCGCAGTCAAGGACGAGGGCAAAGCCTTCTTTTTCCAGGCCGAGACCCTGTGCGTCGGAGTTATTGGCAGCCAGCATGCGCTGCGCTGCGTGCCGACAGGCCTGAATATCCTTGTCCTGCACTTGCGTGAAGGGATCAGGTTCAACTGACTCGTCTACGACACCTCCTCCTTCCTCCCCGGATGAACCAAAGCAATAGATTGTCCCCTGGCGGGTGGAAACAAACAACCGTCCGCCAGCAACCGCCATCTGATGGGTGCGTTCGGGGATCCTGACCTCCCAGAGTTTTTTTCCATCCCTCGCATCCAGTGCAAGGACAGCTCCGTCCTTGCCTTCCGCCGCCTGCCCCTGTCCCCGGTGCTCGTTAGCAGCATAGTAGACAACGCCTCCGGCATACAAGGTGTCCCTCGGGTCAAAAAGCATGCCTGCCACGCGCTGTCCCCATATCTGCTTGCGTCCGCCATCAGCTTTTTCGTCATCCTTCTTCCAGGCCATGACCGAGTCGTTGCGTGAAGTATAGTGGATGTCTCCTATCACCACGCCTCCATCGTTCTCATTAAGGTATTCCCTGCGGGTATCAATTTCAGGGTCCTGCTCGGAGCTGAGGGAGCCGTCAGAGCGCCTGAACTTCACCTGATGCCGGTGGAATCCTTTGAGCTCGGTAGGCAGGACAAGCGATGTCCTTGAAGCAAACAGATGGCCGGCAAAGCCATAGCCGGAGCAAACGCTCCGCCACAGCCTCTTCCCGGACCCTGCATCGATGGCATTGACATACATGCCGTCATGAGGAAAGACGCCTGCACCGAAATAAGCACTGCCTTCGTCCACCAGAACGTCGGTGCGCACCGGCCAAATTGATGACATGCGGCCAAATGAGATGAACCAGCGGTCATCAGTGACCGGCTTATGTTTCCATACCTGTTCACCGGTCCGGGCATCGAGGCAGTAGACGTGGGCGTCGTCACTGCCGATGTAGATTTTTCCCGCGGCGTAATTCGGCGCGCAGGTAATAGCCGCGCCGGTCAGGAATTCCCACCTTTTCTGTCCTGTCTCTGCCTCAAGACAAACGGCACGTCCGTCATGGCTGGTGAAATAGACCGAGTCGCCCACGGCGATGATCGGCAACGAGAACCGGGCATGTTCGGGGAGAACCTCCTGATGGCTTGAACCGAATTTTTTTGTCGATTCCGGGCGCAAGGGCAGATGCCTCGGGGCCAGTCGCGCCTGACGGGAGCGAAAATACCAGATATTCTTTAAGGGGAGCTCAAGTTTCTCACTCGTTACCGCGCCGCGGCCCGGGTCGCGCCGGTAAGTCGGCCAATCCTCAGCCAATGCCATCGCGCTCAGGCAGCCCAGGGCAAGTAAAGGACAAGTCGTCTGGCGCATTGTTTCTATTGCTTAACGACGTGCACAGCCTTCAGCAGTTCACCGTCGCCAGGGGGCAGCGTACCGTATCGCCTTTCATCCCTGGCATCAAGCGGCATTGACTTCCCCGTTTCCTTGGCCATTTGCTCCACCGCGCCAGCGAGAAACCGGGTATCGGAGAGGGTGTTGGCGATGGAGGCGCCGTTCTTGAAGCCCCGGAGGCCGGCAAGGATAACGGCTGAGAGAGCTATCAGGCCGAAGGCCGTGGGGTCGAAGCCCCTGATAAGGCCGATGACAATGAAGGCGATGATAATGATACCGATGACTCCGAGGATCGAGAGATCGAAGGATGTGATCGATAGCATTTCAGGAGGATGAAACCGGTTAATGATGTGTGGAGGATTCCAGTCCGCATTGGGCTCTCTGGCGAAGCAGGTGGTCGCAGAGGACAAGGGTGGACATGGCCTCAACCATCGGCACGGCACGTGGGAGCACGCAGGGGTCATGCCTGCCCCGCCCCTTGAGTTCAGTATCCGAGCCCGTATTGCTGACGGTTGGCTGCTCTGACATGATGGTGGCGGTGGGCTTGAAGGCAACCCGGAAGCCGATGGACTCTCCGTTGGATATGCCTCCCTGGATTCCCCCGGAGTGATTGGTGCGGGTGCGCACGCGTCCGTGATCCATGTAAAAGTGATCATTATGCTCCTCACCGGTAAGCAGGGTGCCCCCGAAGCCGGAGCCGATCTCGAATCCCTTGGTGGCAGGCAGGCTCATCATCGCCCCGGCGAGGTCCGCTTCCAGTTTGTCGAAGACGGGTTCGCCGAGTCCCGGTGGGCAGCCTCGAATGACCGCCTCGATGATACCGCCCAGGGAGTTTCCTTTGTCCCGGGCCTCCTTGATGAGATCAATCATGTCCTCGACCCTGGCAGAGTCGCCGGTGCGCACGATGTTGCTTTCGATCTGCTCGGCGGTCACCGTGTCCGGATCAACCTCGGTTTGCAGGTCACGAATGGTGGAGACCCAGGCGAGCACCTCGATACCGGGAGCAAGAGTGTCGAGAACCTGGCGGGCAATGGCAGCGGCAGCAACCCGTCCAATGGTTTCCCGGGCGGAGGCCCTTCCGCCTCCCTGCCAGTTCCGGATCCCGTACTTTGCGTCGTAGGTGTAGTCAGCGTGGGAGGGTCGGTATTTGGTGGCCATTTCCTCGTAGGCTGCGGGACGCGCATCCTTGTTGCGCACCAGGATGGCTATGGGGGATCCAAGGGTCCGCCCTTCGAAGACGCCGGAGAGGATTTCACATTGGTCGGCTTCGTCGCGGGGCGTGACGATTTCACTCTGACCGGGTCGTCGCCGGTCGAGTTCACGCTGGATCTGCTCTTCAGAGAGGGGAATGCGGGGTGGACAACCGTCAACTACGACTCCCACCCCGCCGCCGTGGGATTCACCCCAGGTCGCGATCTGAAAGCAGCGTCCGAAGAAACTGGACATCACTGGCAGTTTAGGGGGATTGGATTATCAAGGCAATCCCTGCGTCAGTATGATCAGTAAAGCATCGGGCGGGCAGGCGATCCCGGTGGGGCTGGATCCCACCGGGAGCGGAAGTTCCCTCGGATCAACTTCGAAAGAGGATTGCGATCTGCTTTCAGACTGGAAAATGGGAACAACTGGTTACAGCAGGAGAGAGCCCGCGGGAGGGAGAGAAAAGTTCCTGAGGATATATGAAGCGGCGCGGTCCTGGGTCTTGAGGGTTCAAGGCAGCTTTACCTTGTGGGGTGAAATTTGCCTGTTAGCGTACCGCTCATTATAGCCAGTGGCTGCCATGGAAGTCTCTCTTGATTGTCCAGTTCTCGTCCTGAACCGGCTTTGGCAGCCGATTCATACATGTTCGGTCAAGCGGGCGTTGAGGCTGGTCTGCCTGGGGCATGCTCAAATCGTCCAGACTGACGGGGAGTCCCGCTACCAGACGCATGACCTGATTTCGTGGGCGGAGCATTCCGCCAACAATCTTGCCGGGGAACTGGTTCGAACGGTGCGGCATGCCTTTCGTATTCCCAAGATCATCGTGCTGTCTCTCTATGATCGTATTCCACGAAAGGAGGTGAAGTTCACCCGGCACAACATCTTCCTGCGCGACAAGTTTACCTGTCAGTATTGCAGCAACAGCTTTCCGGAGAGTGACCTGAATCTCGATCACGTGGTTCCCCGGGACAAGGGAGGCAAGACGACCTGGGATAATATCGCGACTTCCTGCATTCGCTGCAACACCCGCAAGGCGAACAAACTGGCTCACGAAGTGGGCATGCGATTGCTGCGCAAACCGGATGCTCCCCGGTGGCGACCGCTCTTCGGGATGCGTTCGGGGATGCCTGCCGATGAGAGTTGGACACAGTTTCTGTATCCGGATCGAGAGAAAGTTTCCGTGAGTGGATGAACGCGGCGTCTGGAGAGCGCTGTTACTTCATCCACCTATGACCCAGAGAATCGGGTTGGGCCAGAAGCCAAAGAGGATGGTGAGGAGGGTGAGGCTCACGATGGCGAACCGGCTGATGCGGGGAATCGCGATCGTGCGGTCGGTGCGTGGTGCGCGCCAGTAAATGGAGCGGACGACCTTGAGATAGTAGTAGAAGGAGGCGGCCACTCCGATGAAGCCAAGGCCGATGCCCAACCAGAGCACCTTGGTGGTGGCGGCCGAGGTGATAGCGAGCTGGAAGGCAAGGAGCTTGCCGATAAAGCCGGCGGTGAGGGGCAGTCCTGCCAGGGCCGAGAGGAGGATGGTGCTGCAGAAGGCGAGGAGCGGATTTCGTTGGCCGAGTCCTTCGAAGGCCGAAATGTCGTCACTTCCCTCGGAGTCCCGAACGACCACCAGGACGAAGAAGGCGCCAAGGGTAATGATGAGATAGGTAGCGAGGTAGAGAGAGACGACCTGTCGAGTGCTGAGTGAATGTTCGTTGCCGGGGTGCCAGGCGGCGATCGCGAGGAGGATGAATCCGGCGTGGGCAATGGAAGAGTAGGCGAGGAGACGTTTGAAGTTGTTCTGCGGGATGGCGGCCAGGTTGCCTACCAGGAGGGTGAGGCTGGCAAGGATCAGGACAATCAAGGTGGTCTGGGTGCGCGTGATGTCGGAGGAGAAGAAGGGGTCGAGGATGCGCAGGGTCACGATGAAACCTGCTGCCTTGGATCCGACCGAGAGGAAGGCAGTGGTGGGAGTGGGCGCACCCTGGTAGACATCGGGGATCCAGATGTGCATGGGCACGGCACCCACCTTGAAGGCAAGGGAGAGGAGAATGAGGGCGAGTCCGAAGAGAAGGGGAGTGGGACTGGAGGCGAGGTCGGACTGGTTGTCGGAAAGCACGATGGCAATCTCGGGGAGATTGGTGGTCCCGGTCGTTCCATAGATCCAGGCGATCCCGTAGACGAGGAAACCGGTGGAGAGCGCGCCGAGGATGAGATACTTTGCGCCAGCTTCAAGGGAGCCGACCTGACGGCGCATGAAGGCAACAAGGATATAGAAGGTGATGGTGACAAGTTCGAGAGCCACGAAGATGGAGACAAGGTCGCGGGCGGATGCCATCCACATCATGCCTGCGCAGGCAAAGACAGGGAGGGCGTAGAACTCCCCGGTGCCGTGATCAGAGCCGGGATCCTCGGTGAACTGGTTCAGGACCTTCCGGTAGTCGTAGGCCATGAAAAGGACGAGAATGGTGGAGAGAAGGGCGAGGAGCTTGAAGAAGATGGCCCAGTTGTCGTAGACGTAGAAGCGGTTGAGTTCGGCGTTATCAGGGGACGGAGTAACCGCAAAGTAAAAGGGAACCAGGACGAAGATGAGCCCTCCGATGGCGACCCTCCTGACCAGTTCCTTGTCGGTCGAACTGCCGAAGGCCTCCATCAGGAGAAGGAGGAGGCCGAGAGCGACCACGGTGGCTTCTAACCAGTAGGCAGGCATGGTGGTTGTCAGTTGCCGGTTGCGGGCTGTCGGCTGTTGAGGCCAGTGGTGCCCGGAGCCGGTTCAATCGAAGTGGTTATGGCCTGGAGGTCGATGACTGCTTCATCTTCCGGTTTGTCGATAAGGCCGAGGAGCAGGTTGGGAAAGAATCCGACCGCGAGGAGAACGAAGGCGAGGAAGATGGCGGGGGGGCGTTCGGTCACGGTGAGGTCGCCAGCTTCCCTGGTAGCCTGGACTCCCGGGCCCTGGAAGATGCTGCGGTAGGCCCGCAGCATGTAGACTGCACTGATGACGAGTCCCCAGAGGGCTGCGATGGTGGCGAGTTGTAGCCAGCCGAACGGGTCACCGTGGTGCCACCCCTTGAAACCGGCGATGAAGACCATCACCTCACCCGCAAAATTAGCGAGGCCAGGCAGTCCGATAGAGGCCATGGCGGCGAGGCCGAAAAGGAAGGCGAGGCCGGGAGTTTTGCCGGCGAGGCCTCCCAGGTCGCGCAATTCCAGGGTGCCGGTCCGGTGCTCGATGCGGTCGGCGAGGCCAAAGAGCATGGCGATGGTGACGCCGTGGCCAAACATGAGGAGGATGGCGGCGGGTTGGGCGATGGGATTGGCCAGTTCCGATCCGGCTTCGGTGAGGGCGGCAAAGGCCAGGAAGATGTAGCCCATGTGCATGACGCTGGAATTCCCCAGCATGGTATCGAGTCGCTTCTGGTGGATGGTGACGAAGCCGACCCAGAGGATGTTGCCGATGAGGAGGACAATGAGAAGATTGAGCCAGTGATGCATGCCTTCCGGAACCAGCGGATGGAGTCGCAGGAGGCCGTAGAGGCCGAACTTTTTCAGTACGCCCGCATGCAGCATGGAGATGGGAGCGGGGGCGCTGGCGTAGGCCGGTGCAGCCCATGAGTGGAAGGGGAAGAGCGAGACGAGGGTGCCAAAACCTACAATGAGAAAGAGGGAGATGCCGCGTTGGGCTTCGACCGGGATGGAGGTGCGGAGCAGTTCGTCAAAGCTGAGGCTGGAGGACCCGCTGGCCGCGACAAGCCAGAGGAGCCCGGCCAGGAGGACAATCGATCCGAAGGCCAGGTAGATGGTGACCTTCCAGGCGATCTGCCTGCGTTCACCCCGGCCCAGGATTCCGATCATGAGGAAGGTGGGTACGAGGGCGAGTTCATGGAAGGCGTAGAAGAAAAAGAGGTCGGTGGAAACGAAGGCGCCCACCGCGCCCGCGGCGATGAGGAGGATGGAGATGTTCCAGAGCCGGGAATGGCGATCTTCGCAGTCCCCGGTGCGGGAGGCGGCGAAGGCGACGATGACAGAGAGGAGCATCATGATGACACTCATGCCATCGTAGAGGTCGAACCCGAGGCGGATTTCGGGTTTGGTCAGGACCACCGGGTCGATGGCAAGGCCGTCCCGCATGTTCATGGCCCAGAGCGCCGCAAGGGTGATGCCTCCCAGCAGCATGAGGCTGGTCGTTATCCTCGTCGTGCGGCGAGGATTGGATCCCATGAGGATGGCCACAACGGCCAGAAGGGGCAGGAAGACGAGGCAGGCAGTCATCGGTTCTTAGCGGGCGAAAACGGTGAGATAGATGACCAGGATGATGCCGGCACCAAAGAGGATTGCGTAGCCCTGCAGGTTGCCGCTCTGGAGGCGCCTGAAGACATTTCCGAGGCCGGTCGCACTGCGCGCGAGACCGCCCACGATGAGTTCGCCAATGAGAAACTCGTCGAAGAAGTGAATGACTGCCGCGACGGTGTCCTGGCAGAACCTTACGAGGACGAGATAGAGTTCATCGAGGTGGAACTTGTTCCGAAAGATCCTGAAGACAGGGTTGCCGGCGAGGGGATCGGAGTCGCGGCCCCGGTAGAGGAGAACGCCGGCTGCAAGACCGGTGGCGAGAGCAGCCAGCGAGATCAGGAAGATCGGGTTCGTCGGATTAAACGCATGTTCCGGGTGATGGAAGGCCGGGGACAATTTGCCCGCAATGGAGGGGAATCCGGCGATTATCGACATGGCCGCAAGGGCAAAGAGGGGGTAGAGCATGATCCCGGGCACTTCCCTGGCTTCCTTCGCGCCGTGGGCCCGGGCCTGACCGAGGAAGGCAACGATGAACAGGCGGGTCATGTAAAACGGCGTGAGGGCAGCCACCACGATGGCCAGCCAGAACAAGGCCGGGTTTTCGTGGTGGGCCGCTTCCAGGATCTGCTCTTTCGACCAGAAACCGGAGAGAGGGCAGATTGCCATGAGCGCCCCGGTGCCAATGGCAAAGGTGATCGCGGTCTTTTTCATGCGACCAAGGAGGCCGCCCATCTTCCAGATATCCTGTTCGTGGTGGCAGGCGTAGATGACTGCGCCCGCGCCCAGGAAGAGGAGAGCCTTGAACCAGGCGTGGGTGTAGAGGTGGAACATGCCTGCCTCTCCGCCATGATCGCCAGCCAGTCCCACAGCCATGACCATGTAGCCGAGTTGGGAGAGGGTGGAGTAGGCGAGGACCCGCTTGATGTCGTCCTGCTGAGTCGCCATCAGGGCAGCGAGAAGAGAGGTGATCCCGCCAATCCACATGATGGTGGTTCCGGCAAATCCTTCAAAGAGGAGGGCGCCGGCGGAAACCTGGAGACGGAACAGCATGTAGACTCCGGCGGCCACCATGGTGGCGGCATGGATGAGAGCGGAGACCGGGGTGGGTCCCTCCATGGCGTCGGGAAGCCACACATGCAGGGGAAACTGGGCGGACTTGCCCACTGCTCCGCAGAAGACGAGAAGGACGGCAATGCCGGTGACGGTGTTGCTGTTCTCGCTCAGGGCCCGGGCGCCGTCTGCCATTTCCGCAAAAGCGAAGGTGCCGAACAATCCCCAGAGCATGAGGATGCCGATCATGAAACCGAAGTCCCCGATGCGGTTGACGAGAAAGGCCTTCTTGGCGGCCTCGGCAGCGGAGTCCTTCTGGAACCAGTGTCCGATCAGGAGGTAGGAGCTGAAGCCCACCAGTTCCCAGAAGATGAACATCATGACGAAGTTGCTGGCGAGCACGATGCCCGTCATGGAGAACATGAAGATGGAGAGGCCACCGAAGTAGCGCGCCTTGGCCCCGTCGTCCTTCATGTAGCCCAGCGAGAAGAGATGCACGAGCATGCCCACGCCCGTGACCACCAGCATCATGCCCTTGGAGAGATCGTCGATGAGGAGGCCGATCTCGATATGAAAGCTGCCCGCACTGGCCCACTTGATCGCGGTGCTCGTATCCTTGCCCGCAAGGAGAATCAGGGTGAGAAGGAAGGTGGTTACCACGGAGAAGATCGACATCCTGACCGCGGGGCCGGGTATTTCCTTCAGCCACAGCTGAATCACCGCTGCAGAAAACAGCGGGAGCAGAAGAAGAAGCCAGGCAAGTAGTTCCAGCATGGGTGATCGAGGAGACTAAGTGTTGAGGAGCAGTTGAATGCGTTCCTGAGCCGGAACACGGCCCGGGGATGTCCACCGGTTTCCTTTCGGAGATGTTATTTTAAGCGCAGCGTTCATCCTTTCATGGATGTGAGATCCTCGACATTGACCGTCTGGCGGGCCCGGTAGAGTGCCACGATGATGGCGAGACCGACGGCAACTTCGGCGGCCGCCACCGTAATGATGAAGAAGACAAGGACCTGTCCGTTGTAGTCGGGCAGTCCGTTGGTTCCCGTGTTGAAGCGGGAGAAGGCCACCAGGGTGAGGTTGGCTGCGCTCAACATGAGTTCAAGGCACATGAAGATGACGATGATGTTGCGGCGCACAAGAACCCCGGCCAGACCGATGGCAAAGAGAAGTCCGGAGATGAAGAGGTATTCCTGGAGAGAGGCCATGCTTCAGTGTTCAGAGTTCTCGGGAAGAGGGTCCTTTTTTTTCAGGGACAACGCTACAACGCCCACCGTGGCAACCAGCAGGAGCACCCCGATAATCTGCAACGGGAAGTTGTAGCCGGGAGTCTTGATGGTGGCATTGTCATCCTTGTGTCCGAACATGGTGAGTCCCACGAGGTGAACGTCCGGCAGGGATCCGTTCTCAAGGCTTTGGTAGATCTCGGACTGTTCATCGGGCTTCCTGTCCTTGTCGTAGAAGTCCCCGGCCGCTTCCTTGAGCGCGAGAGGCTCGGAAGCCTGGTTGGGGACCTGGGGAAGGATGATACAGAGCTGGATGATGAAAATGAGGGGGATGACGGTTCCGCCAATCAGGAAGAGAGGGTTGGAGCGCTGCCGTCGCTCTACCGCCTTCAGGTCGAGCAACATGATGATGAAGAGGAAGAGCACCATGATGGCGCCCGCGTAGACCAGGATCTGAATGATCCCAACGAAATAGGCATTGAGGCCGATGAAGAGGGCCGCGAGGCCAAGGAAGGAAGCGACCATCGAGATGGCGGAGTTCACCGGATTGCGAAAGCATATGAGACAGATCGCACCGATGACGGCGATCGCAGCGAAACTATAAAAGAAAAACGGCATCCTTATTTGGGTTTATCAGCGGCCATTTGCCCGGGTTGTGCGAAACCGGGAGTATTCTGATAACTGATCATTCTTCTCCGGGAACTCATTTCAGCTTATTCCACTTGTTGACCAGTCCCTCGCGCATTCCACCGATTTTGTAAAGCCGCCCCTTGGTGTTGACCATCTCATCGCGGGTGCCCCCGGTCATGGCGTAGTCCTGCCGCAGGAAGATGGCCTGCTCCGGGCAGACCTCCTCGCACATGCCACAGTAGATGCAGCGGATCATGTTGATTTCGAACTCCCTGGGGGCCTTCTCGACCTTGCTCCACGGGTTGTCCGACTGCAGTTCGCCGGGAAGGATGGTGATGGCCTTGGGAGGGCAGATGAATTCGCAGAGCTGGCAGGAGACGCAGCGTTCGCGGCCCTGTTCGTCGGTGACAAGAGCGGGGACGCCGCGGTAGTATTCGGGCAACCGGGCATCCCACTTCTGCTCGGGATACTGCATGGTCACCCCGAGGCCGGAGGAGGCCAGTTCCTCCGCACCCGGCGCCTTTCCCCGCAGGGCGGCGATGGCGTGTTTGAGGGTGATGCCCAGTCCCTTGAGGATGGCAGGCAGGTAGAGGTGCTCGTGCCAGCTCAGCTTGGGGCGTTTGACTTTGACAATGGCCATGGAAGCAAAAGATTACAGCGACTTCCCGGGGTGAACATCCAGTGGAGGCATGGGTTGCCCGGGGATTGAGCGTGCAGGGAGGGAGCTTGCGCGGCCGATTTCGCTCCGGGTTGCCCCATTTGTCTGCACACACATCATATCGGATTCCGGTTTCGTTCGTAGTTGTCTGGTTCCTGTCAGGTGATCTTGATCCTGCGCTTTTCTTCATTCGCCTTGGTGATGAAGAACATGAGGGCGGCGATGATCGTGAGGGAAGGAAAGCCGAACAGCAGGGTGTTGAGGATGCCGATGTGAGGGGCGGCTATGATGAGTGCGGCGAGGAAGATGTTGAAAAGGGCGAGTTCGAAGAAGACCACCCAGCCGAGTTTCATGAGCTGGTCGTAGCGGAAACGCGGCACGGTCCAGCGCACCCAGATGAAGAAAAGAATGAAGGCAATGGTTTTGCCCAGGAAGGCGCCCAGGTGGATGAAACCGGCATACCATTTCCAGTCGCCGTCCCCGGTCTGCAGAAGCGCAGTGTCCAGTCCGAAGCCGAGGGACCACCCGCCGAAGAAGATGGTCACGATGAGGGCGGAGCCCACGATCATGGCGGCGTACTCGCCCATGAAGAAGAGGGCGAACTTCATGGATGAGTATTCGGTGTGATAGCCTCCCACCAGTTCGGTTTCGCACTCGGGGAGGTCGAAGGGCATGCGGTTGGTCTCGGCGAAGATGGAGGTGGTGAAGACGAAGAAGGAGATGCCCATGGGAAGAAGGAGCAACCACTGGTAGCCACTGCTCTGCCAGTAGCCCTCGTGGATCACGGTGCCGTTTTCGTTCCAGAGCGGAAGAAGGAGCCAGCCGTTGGTGGCCTGGTGGGTGACGATGTCGGTGAGGTTGAGCTTTCCGAAGAACAGGAGGATGGGAATGAGGGAGAGGCCGAGGGAAATCTCGTAGGAGATCATCTGCGCACAGGAGCGCACGCCGCCGAGGAACGGGTACTTTGAGTTGGAGGCCCAGCCAGCAAGGGTGATTCCATAGACGCTGAGGGAGGCGATGGCGAAGATGAAGAGCGGGCCTACTCCGATGTCGGCAATGACCATCTGGATTTCGTGTCCGAAAAGGGTAACCGCGCTTCCGAAGGGGATGACGCAGAGGGTGATGAAGGCCGGGGCGGCGGTGAAGGCGGGGGCCATCCAGTAAAAGGCCTTGCGCACATGGGCGGGAGTGAGGTCCTCCTTGAAGAGTCCCTTCAACCCATCTGCCAGGGGTTGAACGAGACCGAAGAACTTCAGATCTTTCTTGAAACCCAGGAGAGTGGCCGGAAGGCCCACCCGGTTGGGACCCACCCGGTCCTGGATGATGGCGCACACCCTGCGTTCCGCATAGGTCGAGTAGGCGACCAGGGGCAGGATCACCAGGAAGGTGAAGCCGAAGACCTTGAGAGCCGAAACGATGATGAATACTGCGTCCACTGGTGGAAAGTTATCGGTTGCTGGTGGTCGGTTCTCAGGAGTGGGAGGTTGCGGTTGCTCCGGAGGGAATCTCTGGGGATGTGCTCATTGGACAACTGACAGTGATCAACCAACAATTTCGCCCGCCGCGATGCGGACACGCTCGGTTTCCAGGAGCGGAATGCTCTCGTCCGTGTCCGTGACATGCACTCCGAGGTCGCCAATCTTCGACAGCGTGAGTTCCTCGAATTCCTCCACTTCGTCCGCGATCTCCCCGAAGACGTCTTCCACCAGATTGCGCTCGGGTTCGTTCGGAGCAAGGGCCCTGATCAGGTCGCGGAGAATCTCCCAGTCATCCATGGCTCCCTCCGGAGGGAGGATGGCCTGATTGAGACGCTGGAGGCGACCGGTGATGTTGACCATGGAGCCGCGTTTTTCGGCGAATCCGGCACCGGGCAGGACCACGTGGCTGACACTGGCGGTGTCATTGGTGAGGATGTGATTGGAGACAAGGAGGTCGAGATTCTCAAGGTCGCTGGCCTTGAAGTCCGCTTCGGCGAGAAGGTCTTCGTAGAAAACCACCAGAGCCTTGATCCTGCGTCCAGCCACTCCTTTCCGGATGGCTTTGAGTTTGGCGTAGGGGTCATTGGAGGCCCAGATGAGCTTGGCCCCGGTGGTGTTGGGATTTCGGTCGGCGGCGATCAGTTTGCCGTCGGACTGGGCGAAGCGCGGAACGAGGGTGAGGAGGTCGGTTTCCAGTGTGTCGGCCAGATGCTTGAGGAGAAAGAGTTCCTCGTTGGTCATGCGCCCGGAGCCGATGAAAGCCACTTCATCGCCGTGATAGTCCTTGAGGCCTTCGGAGACCCTCGTGATAGCCTCGAACCAATCAGCCACCTCGTGCCTGCCGCGAGACTTCACAACAGGATCGGTGAGGCGTGTCTCGGTATGGAGGTAGCGGAAGTTGAGCCGATGGCTGTCGGGCATCCAGCATGAGTTGACCTCGTTGTTCTCACGCGGAGTGATACGGAAGATATCGTTGCCGCGCGTCCAGATCACGGTATTGCAGCCGGTGCCGCAATTCACGTCGATGCTCTTGGTTTCCTTGAGAAACCAGACGCGCATCTGGAAGCGGAAGTCGGTGGACGTGAGGGCGCCTACCGGACAGATGTCCGCGGTATTGAGTGAATAGTTGCTGTCGAGCCGGTGCCCCGGATGGACCGTGAGAGTGGTGTGGGTTCCACGGTCAATGAATCCGAGGGCAGGATCGTCGGCCACCTCATCCATGAAGCGAATGCACCGGCTGCACATGATGCAGCGCTCGTCGTCGAGTCTGATGCGGGGACCGATGTCCACGTTTTTCGGTTTCTTGACCTTCATCTCCTCGAACCGGGAGCAGCCGCGTCCGTGTTCGACGGAAAACTCCTGCAGGCTGCACTCGCCGGCCTGGTCGCATATCGGACAGTCGAGCGGATGGTTGATGAGGAGAAACTCCATCACGCCGTTGCGACACTTCTCCACGAGATCCCCTCCCGTGCGGATCCCCATGTTCTCCGCGACGGTGCTGGCACAGGCGATGACCGGTCGTGGCATCCAACCGATCTCCTGGTAGCCGTTTTCTTCGTAGGTGGGAGCCTGGCCAGGGGCGGGGCGGGGCGGCATGCCCATCTGGACGAGGCACATGCGGCAATTTCCCGGCGAAGAGAGCTTGGTATGATAGCAGTAGTGGGGGATCTCCTTCCCTGCCATCCTGCACGCTTCGATCATGCGGGTGCCGACCGGAACCTGAACCCAGGTGTCGTCAATCTGGACGTTGACCATGCCCTTTTCGGCGGCGAGGTCCTTGGGAAGTTTGTCAGCGGTCGCAGGTGCGGAGTCTGCCATAAATCAGCTTCGAGCGAGGCCTCCCATGGGGTTCGCTTTAGACTATGAATGCAGGAGGCGAAAGGGACAAGCGCACTTTGTGAAATTTTTCACAAGCACTCGTAAGGCCTGATTCCCTGTAGTTGCCGTCACCTTTGCCCGGTTTTGTCAGCAACCGGGGGAGGATCAGGATTCTCCTGCCTTCACAATGGTGTCCTGCAGGTAGCGGCGCTGGGCTTCCTGTTCGGCGTTGTGGGCCACCGAGGCATTGTCTTCCACCGTTTCCGCCAGGAGCTCGTCGCGGAATTTGTCGATCATGGCCTCGACCGGCCAGGAGCAGGCTTCCCCGAAGGCACAGATGGTGCGACCGTCGATCTGGTAAGCCACCGACTCGAGCGTGTCGAGGTCGGCCGGACTTGCCTTGCCCGCCACGAGGCGGTCGGTGATCTTCTTCATCCAGGTAGAACCCTCGCGGCAGGGAGTGCACTGGCCGCAACTCTCGTGGGCGTAGAATTCGTTGATGTTGTTGAGAACCCACGACAGGCGGCGGGAGTCATCCATCACGATCACTCCGCCCGATCCGGCCATCGATCCGCAGGCCGCCATGGTATCGAAGTCGAGGGGAATCTCATCAAAAGTGATCTCGCGCTTCTCCGTTCCAGGGGGGCAGGCCACGTTGAACTTGTCAGAGCAACGCAGGATCTTGGCAGAGGAGCCACCGGGGATGACCGCCTTGAACGATCTCCCTTCGAGAGGGCCGCCACATACATCGTTGAGGAGTTCGCCCATCGTCATCCTCCCGACTTCAATCTCGTAGTAACCGGGTTTCTGCACGTCGCCGGATACGCACAGGATGCGGGTGCCGGTATTGCGGGGCGTTCCAATCCCGGCGTATTTCTCTCCGCCCATCGCAATAATGTGCTTCACGTGACAGAGGGTTTCCACGTTGTTTACGATCGTGGGGCACATGTAGAGCCCCATGGCGGCAGGAAAGTATGGTGGTTTGATACGCGGGTAGGGGCGCTTGCCCTCCAGCGACTCAATGAGTCCGGTTTCTTCCCCGCAGATGTAAGCACCGGCTCCGCGGTGGACGTGAAATTCGCAGCTGAACCCGGTTCCGCAGATGTTCCTGCCGAGGAAGCCTTCCTTCCTTGCTTCCACAATGGCCTTCTCCACGATCCTGGCCGCTTCCGGGAACTCTTCGCGGATATAGATGTAGGCCACCTTGGCTCCCACCGCGAAACAGGAGATGATCATGCCCTCGATGAGTTGATGCGGATCCTGGTGGACGATGTAACGGTCCTTGAAGGTCCCCGGTTCGGACTCATCGCAGTTGCAGATGAGATAGACCGGCTTTTTGTTGCCGGGTGGAATGAATCCCCACTTCACCCCGGTGGGAAAGCCTGCTCCACCCCGTCCCCGCAGGCCCGACTTCTTCACCTCCTCGGTGATCTCGCCGGGCTTCATCCGGAGGGATTTCCTGAGTTCCCTGTAGCCGCCGTCCGTGAGATACTTCTTGATGGAGGGATTCCATCCCCTGCGGTCGACATTGCGGAAAATCAACCGCCGCTCGCGCTCGTGGGGTTCCTTGCCCTTGATGTAAGTAACCTTGGCCATGGAGTTGCGCTACTTGTAATTCTCGAGAAGTTCGGAGGCCTTGGCGGCTGGGAGATCTTCGTGAAAATCGTCGTTGACGAGGCAGACCGGGGCCGTCCCGCAGGAAGCAAGGCACTCGGCGAATTCCACCGACCAGGTCCCACAGGGAGAAACCGCGATGGGATTATGGTGCGAGGTGTGGGACCGGTCGATTCCGGCCAGTTCGCAGATCCTGTCCATCAGCTCGTAGCTCCCGCCCATTGCGCAGCTGAGGGTGCGGCAGATCCGGATGTGATACTTTCCGGGAGCGTGTTGCCGCAGTCCAGGGTAGAAGGTGACCACTTCCTCGACTTTGATTGGCTCCAGGTCGAGCTTGGCGGCCACCCACTCGATGGCCTCCGGTGAGATGAATCCGAACTCGGACTGGACGATGTGCAGGAGGGGAAGGACCGCCGAGCGCTTCCGGTCCTTCGGATACTGCCGGATGCGCAGTCCGGCCTCCTTCTCGATCTGCCTGGTGATCTCAAACGGGGGGTGGTGCCTGGTCCCGTCCGTCTGGGGGGAAGCGACTTGTTCGTTGAGGATGGAGTGGGACATTGAGTCGGGTTGCCGCCAGGAGGAGCAGCTGGGAAGGTCAGCGGTCACACTCTCCCATGACGAAGTCGAGGGAGCCGAGGATGGTGGGGATGTCGGAGACCATGTGGTCAACCAGGAGTTCGGAAAGAATGGAGAGATTGACGAAGGAGGGAGCTCGAATCTTGAGGCGGTGGGGAACACCGCCGCCCCGCGAATTGATATAGAAGCCGAGTTCCCCCTTGGGGTTTTCGGCGCCGAAATAGATTTCGCCCTCCGGGGTCTCGATGCCCTGGGTGGCCACGATGAAATGGTGAATGAGTTCCTCCATCTTCATGAGGACCTTTTCCTTTTCGGGTAGCGAGCTCTTGGTGTCCGCCACATTGACCGGTCCGTCCGGCAGGGTGTCGAGCACCTGGCGGACGATGTGAATGGATTGCCGGAGCTCTTCCATGCGGACAAGGTAGCGATCGTAGCAGTCACCCAGTTCTCCGACCGGGACATCGAACTGGTACTGCTCGTATCCGAGATAGGGACGGTCCTTGCGCAGGTCGCGGCTTGGTCCGGAAGCCCGCAGGTTGGGTCCGGTCAGGCCATAGGAGATTGCCGTTTCAGCCGAGATGATACCGACATCCCTGGTGCGGACGAGAAAGATCTTGTTGCGGGTCAGGAGCTTGTCGACCTCCTTGATCGTCTTCTCACACTCGTCCAGAAAGGAGCGCAGGTTCTCAACGAATCCATCGGGCAGATCGCGAATCTGTCCGCCCACGCGGGTGTAGGAAGTGGTGAAGCGGGCTCCGGTGAGCTGCTCGCAGAGGTTGTAGATCTTTTCCCGCTCGGTGAAGGTGTAGAGGAATACCGTCATGGCTCCTACGTCCATGGCGTAGACGCCGACGCCGAGGAGGTGGGAGGAGATGCGCGCCAGTTCGCAGGCGAGTACGCGAATGGCCTGACCGCGGGGAGGCAGTTCCCAACCCATCAATTTCTCCACGGCACAGGCATAGGCCACGTTGTTGGCGAGTGGTGCGAGGTAGTCCAACCGGTCCGTGTAGGGGACAAACTGGTTGTAGTGCATGTTCTCCGCGATCTTTTCGTCACCGCGGTGAAGGAAGCCTATGTCGGGTTCAGCCCTGGTAACGACTTCGCCATCAAGTTCCAGGATGAGGCGCAGGACCCCGTGGGTGGCGGGGTGGGATGGCCCCATGTTGAGAACCATCTTTTCTCCAAGGAGATCTTCGGTTCCGGCCTGGTAGTCCGTGGCTGCCTGCGCCGCGTTGGCGGCGGCATCGGGAGCCTCGTAGATCGTTGTGGCGGAGGGCTCGCTCATCGGTGGAATACCACCGGAATAAGGACTGAAAGGGGGTGGGCTCGCAAGGACTTTGTGAAATTTTTCACAAAGTCGGGGGTAATCCCCAACCAACGGGGCAACGGTTCCGGTTTGGTCGGAATTCCGGGATTTTTCGGCTAGAGGGCATTATTTAAGAAATCCTAAGTATTGCCACGGCGGCCTCCCTTTGCGAGAATATCTCCAAGTCCTGAGTTTCATGGGTTACTCGATGCGTTGCTTTTACTCGCCGGAGTTCTATCTGGATCTCCCGGTGGATCACCCCTACCCGATGCAGAAATTTCGCCTTTCGAAGGAGATGCTTCTGGAGAAGGGAACGGTCAGACCGGAAGACATCGTGGAGGTGCGGGCTGCGGCCACCCACGTGCTGGAGCGGGCTCACACGCCGGCCTACCTGCAGAAAATCTATCGCGGTCAACTTGATCGCAAGGAGCAGATTCAGCTGGGCTTTCCCCTCACTCCCCAACTTTATACGCGGAGTGCGATCGAGGTGGAAGCCACCCGCCTGGCCTGCGAGGCGGCGATGCAGGATGGAGCTGCGGTGGTCCTCGCAGGAGGGACGCACCATGCCTTTCGCGAGCACGGTGAGGGATACTGCGTATTCAACGACATTGCGGTGGCAATTCGCAGTCTGCAGATAAAGCACCCCGGCATCAAGGTGATGGTGGTGGACACCGACGCGCATCAGGGGAACGGAACCAACAGCCTGCTCGACAACGACCCCAATGTCTTCACCTATTCGATTCATGTGGGACGCAACTACCCCGTGCGCAAGGTGAAGGGATCGATGGATGTCGAGACTGTGCGCTACGTGGAAGGGGAGATGTACCTGAAGCAGTTGTTCTCCACCCTCGCCGCGGCCCTCGACGTCTTTGCTCCTGATCTGGTGATCTGGATTGCGGGGGCGGACAATCACCGCAATGACCGGTTTGGTCAGATGATGCTCACGGTGAAGGATATTCAACGACGGGACGAGGTGATCCTGAGTGCGATGTTGCGCAATCGTATTCCGATGGCCCTGCTTTACGGTGGCGGCTACAACCGCCAGGCGGAATACACTGCCAAGCTGCACCGTAACACCGTGGTGACCGCTAAGCGCATCATGGGCGAAGTCCGGGGTCTTGTCTCCTGAAGTCGTGCGTCGCATCGCGATTGTTGGAGCAGGGGCGGTAGGCGGTTATTATGGCGGAAGGCTCTCGGCCGCGGGAGAAGATGTCTTTTTTCTGGTGCGTTCCGGTCTTGCGGACCTGCGGAGCGAGGGGCTCTCGGTGATTAGTCCGGAGGGTGATTTCCATCTGGCGACGCCACAGGTTTTCGGCAGTTCGGAGGAGATCGGACCAGTTGATCTCGTGATAGTGGCCTGGAAGGCCACCGCCAACGGTTGCTACCAGGAGGCGCTCAGCCCTCTGTTACACGAAACCACCGGCATCCTGACGCTGCAGAACGGACTCGGGAACACCGAGCGTCTGGCCGAGTTGTTTGGTGCGCACCGGGTGCTGGGAGGACTCTGTTTCGTCTGCATCAATCGCCTGAGTCCGACCCGTATCCACCATCTCGCCGAGGGGTTGGTCACCATTGGAGAATTCGAGGGAGGGGAGTCCGCGCGCGTGCGGGACCTGGCAGCCTGTTTTCAGCGAGCGGGAATACAGTGCCGGGGGGTTGAGGATCTCATGCTCGCCCAGTGGGTGAAGCTCGTATGGAATGTCCCTTTCAACGGACTTTGTATCGCGGAGGGGGGAATCACAACGGCAGATCTTCTTTCCCGACCGGGCGGTGAAGGGGAGGTGCGAGCACTCATGGAGGAGGTTATTGCTGGAGCAGCTGCGCTCGGAACGGTGATCACGCCCGGCCTGATCGAGCAGCAGATCAGTTCCACCCGCGAAATGGGGGACTATCGCCCGTCAAGCATGATCGATTACCTGGAGGGCCGGGGGGTGGAAGTGGAGGCCATCTGGGCGGAGCCCATGCGACGGGCGCAGATGGCGGGTGCTCGTCTGCCTCGATGGGAAAGCCTGCTGGCGGCGATCAGGAGGCGTCTTGCGGAGCGGGGGGAGCGGGGCTGACGGGAGATTCAATGTTGCCGTCGCTTTCCGGGTTCTCCCGGTCATCTGCCTGTAAACTCTCAAGCGAAACTCCCTGTGGGAGATAGGGGAGGAGGAAGGCTTCGGCGAAATCGTAGTGGTCGGCGAAATCCTCGCGAGTGTCGGAGTCCTGCTTGCCGAACATCCCCTCTTCGACCAACTCAAAGACCATGTCGCCGATGTCCGAGCAGGCATTGACACCCCACTCCCGCAGCAGAGTGAAAGCCATGGGGCCAAACTCCTGGAGAGCGTGGTCGCGGAATCCATGAATCAGCTCCTTTCCACTCACGTGTCGTTCTTCCCCGCTTTCTTCGCGGGTGCGTTTCAGAGTGAAATCCAGGGCCTCCTTGAGGAGGAAGTAGGCCCCTGCGTCGAACCGCTTTTCGCGCTCAAGAATATTTTCAACGGCAGTATCGAACCGCAAGGCCTGCATGGGTGGAAGGGTAGGGAGATTGGATGGGTTGCAAAGCTGAAAACCCTACGGCATGAGGTTCAAGGCCATGCGCTGAATGGTCTGGTGCACTTCTTTGCGGATTACCTCCAGTTCGTCAAGGCGGCTGGGTTTGTCATGCCCCACCCACACGCAGATGGCATGCAGGGATCCGAAGGAGACGCCCCAGACATCTGTTTTTGCAGGGCTGACTCCAACCATGAGGCGGGGCTCCCCATCGGGGAACTGCATGGCCAGGGCCGCCCTGGTTGCGTGTTCTGCGAACATCGACTTGCTTGATGGTTCGATGGAGAGAATGGGGTTGGATTCGGAGTCGCGTAGATCCCGGAGGAAGTGAGTGCGGGGCCGTTGTCCGTCCCGGGTGAGAGTGGCAACCGCGGTCACAACTTCAAGCGGGGTGGCACTTACGCCTCCCCGGAACAGGTCATCACCCTGGAGGAACGGTCCCTCAAATCCGAATCGCCCTGCAAGGCGAACGAGGTCTTCGCTCCCGATATCCCGTCCTGTGCTCAACGGTTGCTCGAACCTTGGTTGCAATCCGCGTTCCTCGGCGGCGGCGTAGATGAAAGGACTGAAGATGTCTCCGAGATCACGCCGGGCGTCGAGGGCACGGTTGAACGAGGTGTTTTCGGTTGCTCGTCCGCCCACGATTCCCCGGATGCCTCCGGACTGCGCATTGATGCAGATAGCAGCCACCTGTGGGGCGTCCGGGATCCGCTTGAGAAGGTCGGCCGTTTCCGATTCCAGGAGTTTCTGCATGCCGGAGTGGATCGTGCTGCGCAGACGCAGACCCCCATCGCGAATTTCCCGGTCATCGACGAGTTCCTCGAAGTGGCGCCGCACTGCCTGCAGGGCGGGGTTGCCTCCGGAAGTTTCCTGCCGGGAGCGCAGTCCCAGTTCGCTATCTCTGATTTTTTCCGCTTCGGCATCGGAGAGATCACCCTCCTGCACCATCCGGGCGAGAACCTCATCCCGCTGGTGAATCGCTTTTTCAAGAGCACGCAGGGGGGAGCAGGCATGCGGAGCACGGATGATACCAACAAGAAGGGCGCACTGGTTTTTGCTGAGATCGGCTGCGCTCACTCCGAAGTAGCGGCGGGAAGCTTCTTCCAGTCCGTGGCAACCGGAACCGAAGTAGATCCGGTTGACGTAGGCGGTGAGAATGTCGTCCTTGGAATAGGACGCCTCGATACGCAGGGAGATGGCGATCTCAATAAATTTGCGGTGCAGGTTTTTCTCGCGCAGGTCGAAGCTGTTGCGTGCGAGTTGCATGGTCAGGGTGGAGGCTCCCTGAGTAAACGACCAGTCGCTGGCATTGACCATGGTGGCCCGGATCAGGCCCATGATGTCTACCCCGTGATGAGTGTAGAAGCGTTTGTCTTCGCGGGCCTGCAGGGCTTTCACAAAGAACCCCGGGATTTCCTCTCGGGTGATGAGACGGCGGTTCTCGCCGTGCAGGGTGGCAAGTTCCTGCGCCTCTATGTCGAAGATGACCGAGCGTTCGGGCATCTCATTGATCTCCTTGATGTCGTAGCGCAAGGAGAGCATGAAGTAGGACAGGGAGACCAGCAACAGAAGGAAGAACGCAATGACTCCGCAGCGGAAACCGGTGTGAATCACTCGTTGCAGCCAGCGCGGAATCCAATTGGGGAGCCGCGAGGTGCGCCGGGCTGGTTTCCAATTGGGATCGTCCTCGGGTTCCTCCCCGGTGGTGTCGTCCAGGGCCTCTTCCAGTTCGAGGTCGACTGGTGTCTCCTGGTCCGGTTCGGAGGGGGGTGCCCCGCTCCATTCACCTATACGGCGGTTCCTCCGGGTTGGTGAATGGCGGGGCACGGGAGAGGATGGGGTGGAGAGCTAAGGCAATGGCAGTTTCGCCGGAGTGTCGTCTGGGGGTTGCTCGACTGGAATGGCGCGACCGGCAGGGCGCTCCTCGACCGGGAGAGCCTTCAGCGGATGCGCGGGGCAGAAGTCGTTGTCGGCGGGAGCGAGATCGATCGGGGTGGGATCATTGTAGGCGGTCTTGGTTCGTTCGCATCCGGGAGTGGCACGTTTTCCGGAGGAACGACAGAGGCGACACTGCTTGATCGCCACGGGAGGTTTGATCTTGGAGAATCCGTAGCGACCAAGCCGGTCGGCAGTTTTCATGACCCGCACCCACACCGGGAGGGCGAGGTCTGCGCCGTAGCCGCCGGGGACGATGGGCCGGGGCTGATCGAGGCCGACCCAGACTGCGCAGGTGAGGGAGGAAGAGTATCCCACGAACCAGGCATCCAGGTATTCATCAGTGGTTCCTGTCTTGCCGCCGGCGGGGGGTTGGAATCCCAGTTGGCGGCGCATGCTGGAAGCGGTGCCGGAACGGGTGGCATCCTCCAGGATGGTGGAAGTGGTCCAGGCCGAACCCTTCTTGTCGACAGCCAGATAGCCGATTGGTTTGTGTGCCCAGAGTTCGTTGTCATCACGGTCGAGAATCCTGCTGACGAAGTGCGGACCGTAGCGGGTGCCGCCGTTGGGAAAGATGGTGTAGGCGCTGGCCACCTGCTCGGGGGTCGCTTCCCAGGCGCCGAGGTAGGAGGATGCCTTGCCCGGGATCTGCATGGCGAAGGACTGGTGGGCCACCGAGCGGACGTTCTCCATGCCTGCATAATTTCCGATGCGCACCGAGGAGGTATTGCGCGAATTCATGAGCGCCTTCTTTGCACTGATGCTCTTGAAGTACTTTCCGTCCGAGTTCCTTGGATCCCAGTCTCTGGGGGCATACTTGATCTGTTCCGGTTTGATCCGTGAGTCGTCGATGTAGGTCTCCGGGCGCATCCCCCGGTCGAAGGCGGCCAGGTAGACGAAAGGCTTGAATACGGAGCCCACCTGCCGTCTGGCGTGGAGGGCCCGGTTGAACTTCGACTCGTCGGCGTCACGACCACCCACGATGCTGCGTATCGCTCCACTCTGGTTTTCTACCACTACCACCGCCCCCTGAAGGTAATCGGGCGCTTCGCGTTGCATGGCGGGCTTTGCCTGCCAGCGCGTGCGGGTGTTGTGGCGGTAGCCCGGCCGGCGCTCGATTTCGCTGAGTTTGGAGTTGAGGTGACGCTCGGCGGCTTCCTGAAGGTCCTTGTCGATGGTGGTGATGATCTTCAGTCCTCCCTGCTTGATGTATTTCCGGTCGAGGTGGCGCTCGATATCCCGCCGGATTGCATCCATGGCGTAGCTTCCTTCGATGATGCGGCGGTTCCTGGGACGAATGTGCAGGGGTTCCGCCTTGGCTACGGTCGCTTCGGCTTCAGTGATGAATTCGTGTTTCACCATTGAATCGAGAGTGGAGTTCCGCTCGTTTCTGGTTCCTTCCTCGTCCTCAAATGGGGAAAAGGCGTTTGGTGCGCGAATAATCCCAGCCAGCATGGCCGATTCCGAGAGAGTCAGGTTCCCGGCAGACTTTTCAAGGTAGGCCCGGGAGGCCGCTTCCACACCATGAATGGAGCCACCCCAGAAGATGAGATTCATGTAGTGTTGCATGATCTCGTCTTTCTCGTAGTTGGCCTCAATGCGGAAGGCCAGCGCGATCTCAAGGAACTTGCGGTCCAGAAGTTTCCATTTCGGTCCGTGGGTCGGCAGGCGATAGGCGTTACGCGCCAACTGCATGGTGAGAGTGGAGGCGCCCTGGGCGAAATGACCGCGCTTGATATTCTCCACCATGGCACGGGTCACCCCACGTGGATCGACTCCCCAGTGCTGGTGAAAATTCTTGTCCTCCCGCGCGAGGAGAGCCGCGCGGAAGTGGGGGGAGATTTCCTCCAGATCGACCACGTAGCGGTGGGCACCGTGCAGGCGGCCCAACTCTTTCATGTTCCGGTCATAGATGATGGAGCGTTCGGGCATTTCAGCCACCGTTTCCATCGGGTAGCGCAGAGATCGGACGAAATAAAAGACTGCTCCCAGGAAGAGGAGGGTGATCACGACACAGCCCGAGCAGGCCACGGTCTGAAGGGGGAGTCGGAGGAAGATCGGCCAGTTTCCCACGATCCTGTTGATGAGCAGGAAGGGCCAGAAACAGAAGACGAAGAGCGGGCTGTGCTTTTTGCGGACTGCTTTCCTGCGCTTGGGGCCGGAACCTCGGGACGTAGCTCCCCGGCGCGCCCGTTTGCGCGGCACCTTGCGCCGGGACGAGGGAGATCGTCGGCGTGCGCTCGATTTCTTTTTTGGTCTGCGGCTGGCCATCCCGGGAACGAACGGGGCCTGAGGTTAGGTGATGATGGACTAGAGGTTATATTCGGACTAAAATAAGACACATCTTCCGCCAGACGAAAACCACTGGCATTGACGCTTAGCCTGAAAGAAGCATATTTCACCGCGATGAGAGTAGCAAGTGTTCGACCCACAATTGCTGGATTTCTCGCCTTTACAGGCATCCTCGTGAACGAGGTTCCGGCAGAGACGCCGGTCCAGAATCTGGCTCAGCTCAAGGCGTTGCAGAGCAAGGTTGAGGATGTGATCGAGAAGGGCCTGCCTGCAACTGTTTCACTCTTTTCGGAGAAGAGCGAATCTTCCGGCAGTGGCGTAATAATCTCCCGGGAAGGATTGATCCTGACTGCGGGTCATGTTGTTGAGGGACTGGAAGAGGTCACGGTGGTCTTTCCAGGTGGCAAGCAGGCTCGCGGCAAAGTATTGGGATCCAATCGTTCCAAGGATGCGGCCATGGTGAAACTCCAGCAGGGGGAGCAATGGCCTTTCGTGGAGTTGGGCGATTCCGGGGCTGTCAAAGTGGGTGATTTCGTCGTCTCGCTCGGCCATGCCGGGGGATACGATGCGTTACGCACGCCACCGGTGCGCTTCGGACGGGTGGTGGCTCGCAATCCGCTGGGATTCATTGGAACCGATTGTGCCCTCATCGGAGGAGATTCGGGCGGTCCGCTCTTCGATCTGGAGGGCAAGGTGATTGGCATTCACTCCTCCATCGGGGCCAGCCTGATGTCGAACAACCATACCGGATTGCAGAATTTCAAGGCGGACTGGGCACGGCTTGAGAAAGGGGAGACCTGGGGGCGTCTGACCATGAATCCGCTGATGAATCCTGACCGTCCTGTCATCGGATTCAACGTGGCCGGGGCGGTTCCCGGTGGGGTGCAACTGGCGGAGGTCCATCCCGACTCTCCCGCCGAAGTGGCTGGGATGCGGCGTGGCGATGTGGTTGTCAGCATTGACGGGCAGCAGGTGAAGAGCCTGCGGGAGTTGCAGGGCATCCTCTCCAGGCACGAACCCGGAAACGAAGTGGAACTGGCCTTCACGCGGCGGGGGGAAAGCATGTCCTGTAAATTGAAGCTGGCCCGCCTTGCTGATGTGATGCCTGAACAGAAGTAAGCACCAACGTCAATGCAATCAGTGATGAAAGTTTCTGCCTCAACCTTGTTGTTTTCCATCGCCTTCCTTCCGCTGGCCTCCGCCCAGTTGTCCGAGTCGTCGCCGGAGGATCGCGCCCTCCTCACCGAACAGGCAGGAGCTCTTTTCAAAGCTCTCGTGCCCGCGGTGAAGAATGTATCCTCTGGTTCAGTGGAGGTGCGTGTCTGGCGCAAGCGAGTGGGATTTGGGACCGTTGTCGGTGTCGGCAGGGTTTTGACCAAGTGGAGCGAAGTGCGTCGTGACGTGCGGAGCCTGAGTTGTCGAACGGGTGACGGAAAGTGGTTGCCCGCAGTGGTGAGCGGAGTTTATCCGAATGCCGACCTCGCGGTCATGGAAGTGGAAGGTCTGAAAGCGGATCCGGTGCAATTCGCTGACGAGAAGACGCTGAAGCTGGGGAGCTTCCTGGCTCTCTCGCGACCCGATGGGGAGGCGGCGGCGATGGGCGTGGTGAGTGTATTGCCGCGCAGTCTGCGCAGTTCCGACCGGGCCTTCCTCGGGATCGTGATGGATCTTGAGTTCGAGGGGCCTGGTGTCCTCGTGCGGCGGGTGGAACCCAGGACCGCCGCCGCCGCTTCAGGGCTCAAGGCGGGCGATGTCATCCTGCGCGTGATGGATCAGAAGGTGAACGGAAGTTTTGAGCTGGGGACCGTCCTGCAGCGACTGGAGCCCGGGCAAAAGATCGAGATCGTCTGCCAGCGTGGTGAAAAGCAGGAAGTGATCAATGTCGAACTGGGAGGACGGCCACGTGCTCCGCGTATTCCCTACAGCCGGATGGAACAGATGAACAACATGGGCGGGCATCGCTACAGTGATGTGAAGGATGGTTTCCGGGATGTCATCCAGTCCGACATGCAACTCGATCCGGAGGATTGTGGAGCACCCGTGATCGACCTTGACGGTCGTGCTGTCGGGATCGCCATTGCCCGTGCGGGGCGCATCAAGTCCTTCGTTATTCCGGCCTCCGGGATAAAAAGACTTCTCGCCATCAAGCCGGCCAAGCCGCAGTTGCAGACCGGGGATCTCGCTGAGCGCACCCGAAACCGCGAAGTCGAACCCGGGGAGGAGGATCCCTTTGAACTGATGCGCCGAAAGATGGAAGAAATGCGGCGCCTGATGGAGGAGATTGAGGAGAAGGACAAGTGAATCGTCTTCGAGATGCGGGGATTGGTGATTGAGTCCTTGGGAAATTGGGTTCTCCCTTGGGAGTGATGCAACTCCATGGTCGCCTGTTTCCTTTTCCACGCATGAAGAGCGGACTTTTGCCCTTCCTTCTCCTGGTCGCTGGAATCCCTTTTCCCTCCTCCGCCGATGAGTTCAATCCGCGCCAGGTGGTGAAGGCTTTTCCGGCCATTACCGATCCCAGGATCGTAACAGTTGGCGAGGCCGGGCGATTTGTAGAGGGGAATGAACTGGTGCTGGGAGTGGTGATTGGGGAGCAGGCCCGGGCCTACCCCATCAATATGCTCACGAACCCCACCCGTGAGATCATCAACGACAGACTGGGAGGCAGTGCTATCGCGGCCACCTGGTGACACCTCTGCTTCAACGGCATAGTCTATGTCAGGACAGTCAAGGATCGCGAACTCAACTTCCAGGTCTCCGGCCTGCTCTGGAATCGCAGTCTCGTCATGCGCGATGTGGAGACCAATTCGCTCTGGAGTCACCTTCTGGGCAAGGCCATGCGGGGGGAGTTCAAGGGGGCCGAGCTCAAGATTCTGCCCGGCGTGATGACCACCTGGTCCGAATGGCGCCTGCGCCATCCCCGGACAACCCTGCTGGGCATGTCGCGCACGTCACGAAGCTATCGTGAGGCCGTCTGGGAGAAGCCCAGGCGGTTTGTTTACGGGGTCCATCTTGGTGCGGGGCGCCCCTCGCCCGCGGTATCGCTGAAGAGATTGCAGCAGGAACCTGTATTCAACTTTGAGTCCGCCGGGCATGCTGTGCTGATCACCGCCGGCGAGAAAGGAGTGAGTGCCCGCAGCTTCAATCGCAAGCTCAAGGGCGAGATTCTTGTCTTCTCGGCGTCAGGAAAGGGAGTCATGACCGATGACCGGACTTCCTCCCGCTGGGATGTGTTCACCGGTGAATGCCTGGGGGGGAAGCTGAAGGGCACGGTGTTGTCGATCCTTCCCGGAACGATCTCGTTTCGCACCGCCTGGGAAGCGTTTTTCCCGGAGGGTCGGATCGTGGAATAGTTCGTGGGTGCCGGAGTCTCTTCCGCGGCCAGTTGCAGCATCGGGCTAATGCTTCCGCTCGACACTCACCCGCTGAACTGGCACTGAGCAGTGAAGGGCAGGGCGCCTTGTTCCAAGCGTCACTTGTCAACCCCTTCGGGTTGCGTGTCGGGCTCTTTCTCAACGGGATCGGCTGCTCCTCGGCGGGAGGTCTGCCCGCGAAGCTGGGTAAGCTGCGAGCGCAGGGTGTCCCGTTCCTTGAGGACGGCTTCCATCTGTGCAGCGGTAGGGGCACCCGCAAACTGTTGCTGGAGGGACTGGAGCTGGTTCCCGGCGGCCCTGGCCTGTGTGCGGGTGGCATCGAGTTGTTGCTTGAGAGCGGCGTTGTCGGTGGAGTTGCTGGTCTCGGTGGCGAGCTGGTTGCTGAGGGTCCGGACGGTGGTATGTGACTTTGCGAGATCACTATGGGCCTTGTTCAACATGGCCTGGAGCCGGGTGACCAGTCCGGCCAGTCTGGCGGAGTCGGCGGAGAGACGATTGGCCAGATCCCGGGGAGTCTCCCCGCTGGAGGGCATCGGGTTATTTCCGGATCCCAGAGACTTCTTCCTGTCCTCCAGATCCTCACGGAGTTTCGTGATTTCCGAGGAATCGCCCCCGAAGCCGTTGCTGGTCATCTGGAGGATGAGAAGAAAGAGGAGGAGGACCACCGCACCCAGGATGAGGCCCACGATGAGGTTCTGGTTGCCAGTGGCGGTGGCAGGGGAGGACTCTGGAGTAGCCGGGGTCGCGGGGGGACTGTTGGAAGGGTCGTCGTTCATGCGCATGGCGGCTGGGAGTTCTTCCCGGCCTGCTCTTGAGAGGTGAGAGGTGGAAGGGACTTCCTAGCCTCGAATGTGAACAAGTGCAAGGGTGGGAGTGTGCTCCTGAGCACCGCCGGGGGATCAGACTACGTCCAGTAATTCACGGGGGTGTTCGACCAGGAAGGCGGGGGCCTCCCGGGCCAGGGACTCACGGGAATTGAAGCCCCAGGTGACCGCTACAGCCTCCACCCGGGCCCTGCGCGCGGCCTGGAGGTCGCGGATCTCGTCGCCAACATAGAGGATCTCGCGAGGATTGAGGGAAAAGGTGCGGGCAATGGCACGCAGGCGCCTGGCCTTGCCCCTGAGTTTCCCAATGCTGCTGATGAAGGTGAATTGCTCGCGAAGGTCGTGGGCGTCGAGGAAGGTCTCGATATTTTCCGCCAGGTTGGAACTGAGGATGCCCATGTGCTCCGATCGATCCCGCAGGACAGGGAGAACCTCCCGGACGCCTTCGATGAGGGGCAGTTTGCTGATCCGTTCACGGAGACGGTGCAGGGCGGCGACGAGATGGAAGGGCACCTTGCGCCTGGGGATGCCGAGGTGACTCAGGAGGCGTTTGGTGTCGAGGTTGCGCAGTTCCTCCACCCCTTCCGGATCGATCACGGTATAGCCGTGTTTCCGGGCGAGATCATTGTAGATCTTCAGTCCCTCACCGAGGGTATCGGCCAGGGTGCCGTCGAAGTCGAATATGAGGCAACGATTCAACGGACGGCTCCTTTCATTCTCACTACTATTTCTCGCACAGGGCCAGATTGGGATCGATGTCTTCACTGAAGTCTCCATGTCGGCCCGCTGGCAGGTTCATCAGACCGGCAAAGGCAATCATGGCTGCGTTGTCGGTGGAGAAGCGTGGAGGGCAGGCAAGGAACTCAAATCCGTTCTCCCGGCAGGCCGCAGCCAGGGCGGAGCGGAGAGAGTCGTTGCAGCTCACTCCACCGGAGAGGGTGATCAGGGTGCAACCGGTTTCATGGGCGGCACGCAGGGACTTGCCGACGAGGACATCGATGACGGCCTGTTGGAAGGAGGCACAGAGATTCGGAAGCTCGTCTTCGAGATTTTGAACCTTTGGCAGAGTGTAGCGCACTGCGGTCTTGAGGCCGGAGAAGGAGAAGTCGAGTTCCCGGGGCATGGAACGTGGAAATTCATAGGCCGTGGGGCTGCCATGCTTCGCATGTTTCTCAATCTCGGGACCACCGGGATAAGGAAGACCGAGAAGGCGGGCCACCTTGTCAAAGGCTTCGCCCGCAGCATCGTCGATCGTGCGGCCGATGAGTTGGTAGTCGCCCATCGCACGGGCATGTACGAGCATGGTGTGCCCCCCGGAGACAATGAGAGCGAGGTGGGAGGGAAGTCCGGATTTCAGGATTTGAGTTCCGGATTTTGGGTTGGCGGTTGCGGATTGTTGATCCTCGAGAAATGGAGAGAGGAGGTGGCCCTCCATGTGATTGATGGAGAGGAAGGGTTTTTTCGAGGCTGCCGCAAGGGCCTTTGCCATGCTGTGCCCGACAAGAAGGGAGGAGGCCAGACCGGGACCACGGGTCGCGGCGAAGGCATCGATGTCCAGGGGCCCCAGGCCGGCCTCCCTGAGGGCCTGTTCGACCAGGGGGCGAAGCACGAGGGCGTGATTGCGGGAGGCCACTTCCGGAACGACCCCGCCGTAGGCACGATGCAGGGCAATCTGGGAAGAGATGAGGGAGGCAAGGATTTCCACTTTGGCATCCTTCCCCTGGCGCAGGATGGCCACCGCGCTCTCATCGCAGGATGTTTCGAGGGCCAGGAGAGTGGGAACTGGATCCGGGACTTTTGATCGTGAATGTTCGCTGGTGGGCATCGCTGACAATTTCTTCTATTTCGCCAGCGCCTCCAGCGCCGCGATAACCACCGGATCCTTCCAGGCCTTGAGAGCCGTCTCTTCTTCCGGCGTGAGAGAATCACGGCGACGGAAGAGATCGAGATGGGCGCGGTCCTCGGCGGTAATCCTGACCGGGATATCGGGTGTGATTCCTATTTCGTGGGGGGTGCGCCCCGAGGGAGTGTGGTAGGTTGCGATCGTGAGGCGCAGGGCGGTTTCGTCCAGAGGGATGATGTGCTGGACGGATCCCTTGCCGTAGCTGGTCTCGCCCACGATGGTGGCACGCTTGAGATCCTGCAGAGTGCCGGCCACGAGTTCCGAGGCGCTTGCCGAGTCACGGTCGATGAGAACAGCGACGGGATAACTGCGTTTCCTGCGCTTGCGTTCAGGGGTCCTCATGGGCGGGGAGTTGTGCTCAGGGTGACGTCCCCGGGTGAAGACTACCTCGGTTGCAGGAGGAACAAACTCCCCCGCGATGGCGACCGAGATGTTGAGGAGACCACCGGGGTTGCCCCGCAGGTCGAGGAGCAGGGCGCGCATGCCCTTGTCTTCCAGGTCATCGAGAGCGGCTTCGACTTCATGATGGGAGGGGGCGGTGAATTCAGCGAGGTGGAGGTATCCCGCCTTCAGTCTGGTTGCCTCGGGGCTCTCCAGAAGCATGGCATCCGGAACAGCGATTTTCCTGATCACGCTGCGCAGGAGAGAGACCTGGTATTCCTTGCGGTCGATCTTGCGTCGGAGGGTGATTCCGACGGTATCGCCGGGACGTCCCTTCAGGTGGGTGAGGGCGGTGGCCAAGGCCAGTTCAGAGGTGTCCTGTTCACCGATTTTCAGAATCCGGTCGCCAGGCGCGATCCCTGCACGGGCGGCGGCGGAACCGGTCCGTACCGCGGTCACTTTCAGGAAATCCGAACTCTTGCCAAGGGTGAGGCCGAGTCCCGGCAGGGTGGGTGGGCGCTTTTCCTCGCTGATGAAGCTGTAGGTTTCGGGATGGTAGAAGCTCGAGAAGTTGTCGAGGGAATCGAGCATGCCCTCCAGGGCGTGATTGACGAGACGTTCGTAGCTGAGGCGGTTTCCGTCGGGGTGATGGGCGCGCACCTGCTCAAGCACCTTGATGAACCGCTCTACGTGTTCGTAGCCTTCACCCTCATCAGGAAGGGGGACCGGTCCGGGAGGATCTTCTTCCTGGGCGGAACCAAAGGACGGAAGGGAGGCGATTGTGATCGCGAGAATCATGCGCGAAGCCATGCTCCGAACGTAGAGGCGCATTGCAGAAAGGGAAGCGAGTTTGATGGGGGGCGCTGCGGCTATGCCGCATCTGCGCGCTTCTTCCGGATCGCGGGCGATTTCGTGCCTTCGATCACCCCACGGTTGAGGGAGACCGACTCGATGTCATCACGCGATGGAATATCGTACATGATGTCGAGTATGACGGCCTCGAAGATGGAGCGAAGGGCACGCGCACCGGTGCCCCGGCGGACCGCTTCCTCTGCCATGGCGCGGAGGGCGTCCCGGGTGATCTTGAGCTTCACGCCATTGAGGGCGAGTTGCTTCTGGTACTGCTTGACCAGGGCGTTGCGCGGTTCCGTGAGGATGCGGACGAGTTCGTCCTCAGTGAGGCACAGGAGGGAGGAGTGTACCGGCAGGCGGCCGATGAATTCTGGAATCAGGCCGAAGTGCAACAGGTCCTCGGGTTGCACCTTGTCCATGAGGTCCTCATGAGCTTCGGCCTCCCGGGCGGTTTCCTCGGCGGCAGCAAATCCGAGAGCATTGCGGCCCAGGCGTCGCCGCACGATGTCCTCCATGCCCACGAAAGCTCCTCCGCATACGAAGAGGATACGTTCGGTGTTGACCTGGATGTAATCCTGCTGGGGATGCTTGCGACCGCCCTGGGGAGGAACATTGCAGACGGTGCCTTCCAGGATCTTGAGGAGCGCCTGCTGGACTCCCTCACCGGAGACGTCGCGGGTGATGCTGACATTCTCGGTCTTGCGCCCGATCTTGTCGATCTCGTCGACGTAGATGATGCCCTGCTCGGCCTTCTCGACATCGAAGTCGGAGGCCTGCAGCAACCGAAGGATGATGTTCTCGACATCTTCACCCACGTAACCGGCTTCCGTCAGGGTGGTGGCGTCCACGATGCAGAAGGGGACATCCAGCACGCGGGCGAGGGTGCGGGCGAGGAGAGTCTTCCCGGATCCAGTAGGGCCGAGAAGAAGGATGTTCGATTTTTCTATTTCGACATCGGCGAGTTCCTCGGGAGCGAGAGACGTGTCCTGGTGGAGGCGCTGGTAGTGATTGTAGACAGCCACGGCGAGGACCTTCTTGGCCTGGTCCTGCCCGATCACATATTCGTCCAGCAGTTGGCGGATCTCCACCGGGGTGGGAGTATTGATGCCCTGGGCAAAGGCCGGGCCAAGGTCGGACTGATCCTCTCCGGCAAATTCCTTTTCGAGGATGGTCGAGCACACCTCGATGCACTCGTTGCAGATGTATACTCCGGGGCCCGCAATAAGCTTTTTCACCTCTGAGTGGCTTTTGCCACAGAAGGAACACATCGTGAGGTTGGATGCACGGGCCATTACTTTTATGAAGCAGGAATAAGAAGCGTTCCTGCGTGAGCGCTTCTTCCCTTACTGGAAAGCTTAGCAGAAAGGCGACGTTTCCGCCCCCTTTTTTTCGGGAACCTCAGGATTCTTCCTCTTCCCCGAGTTCCTTGCGGTTTTCGAGGACACGATCGACGAGACCGTAATCCGCAGCCTCCTGGGACGACATGTAATTGTCGCGGTCAGCATCGCGGTCGACAGTTTCCAGATCCTTGCCGGTGTGCTTGGAGAGAATGCCGTTCAAACGTTTCTTGAGTTCAAACATGAATTCGACCGTGCGCTCGACATCGGAGGCGGTGCCCTGTGCTCCACCGGAGACCTGGTGAATCATGACGTGTGAGTTCGGGAGGCAGAAGCGCTTGCCCTCGGTGCCGGCAGTGAGAAGAACCGCCCCCATGGAAGCGGCGATCCCGATACAGTAGGTGTTCACATCGCAGGTAACGAACTGCATGGTGTCGTAAATCGCAAGACCGGAGGTTACGCTTCCGCCGGGCGAATTGATGTAGATGTGAATATCCTTCTTGGGGTCGGCCATCTGCAGGAAGAGCATCTGGGCAATCACCGAGTTGGCTACGAAGTCATCGATCGGCGTGCCAATGAAGATGATGCGGTCCTTGAGGAGTCGCGAGTAAATGTCAAAGGCTCTCTCGCCGCGACCGTCCTGTTCGATGACGGTCGGAACGAGGTAGGTGTTGCGGGGTGATGCGGAGGAGGCGGAGGAGGCGGAGATCGGTTCGAGCTTACTCATCTTCGTTTGCGGATTCTTCTTCGGTTCCATCGGGAGCAGACGTGGACTCTTGATCGGACTGGTTTTCAGGATCGATCTCGACTCCCTCGGGTCCGGCCGCAGCATCAGCCTCTTCGGCTTTCTCCCCGGCGACCTGCTCGATGCCGTCGACCTTCGCGTGCTCCAGCAGGAAGTCAATGGTCTTACTGATAAGCATGGAATGCTGGACGCCGCGCATGCGCCCGCTCTTCTGGAGTTCTTCGGCAAAGGTTTTGATCGGCTTTTTTGCCTGATTGGCCATGGCAGCCACCCGGTTGGCGAATTCTTCCTGACTGAACTGGATCTCCTCCTTCTCCGCGATGCGCTGGAGGAGGAAGTCGGTTTTCAGATTCATCTGGGCCCGCTGGGTCGCGGCGGCAAAGATTTCGTTCTGCCGTTCTTCGATCTCGTCTTCCGACATGCCCGAGCCCAGGCCGCGTTCCACCATCTCGTCGGCCTGGCCCTGGGTCTCCGCGTTGAGGAGTTCGGGGGGAAGATCGAACTCTACCATGGCGGTCAGCTTGTCGAGAAGCTGACTGACCTTGAATTCCCCGATCTGTTGGTTGAGCTGGTGTTCGAGATTTCCCCGAATGGTCTCGGTAAGGCCCTTGACATCGGAACCAGGCAGAATCTCGGCGGCCAGTTCATCGGTCAGGTCGGGAAGGGTTTGTTCCTTGATGCCCTTCAGGGTGACATGAAAATCGAGTTCAAGTCCGCGGAGTTCCTCGACGGGAAATTCCTCCGGCACCGGACACTTGAAATCGCGCTCCTCGTTCAATGCGGCACCCTCCAGTGCCTTGGAGAACCCGGGCAGGATCGACTCGTCCTCCATCTTGAGCCAGTAGTCCTCCCCGCCGCCGAGATAGCCCACTGACTGGCCCACCGCTTCTTCGGTTGGCTTGCCCTCAAGCTGGGATCCGTAGTCGATCACCGCAAAATCACCTGCCTGGACGGGCCGGTCTGTGATATCGGCATACTCCGCATAGCGGTTCAGGACATTCTGGAGTTCGCTCTCGATATCCTCGTCGGTGACGACGCGGTCCGGGATCTCGAGGACGATGCCCTTATAGTCCGGGAGTTCGAACTCCGGGGCGATGGTGAGGGCGGACGAAAAGGTCAGGGCTCCATCGGGATGATGAGCAGTATCCTCGGGGGACTTGGCATCGATGACCCGGAGGTCCTCCTTTTCGGCCGCCTCATTCAGGGCGTTCTGCATCATGCGTTGCTCCAATTCCGCCGTGATCTGCTCGCCAAAGCGCTGCTCAATAACGGTCCGGGGGATCTTGCCGGGGCGGAATCCACTAATGCGTGCCTGGCTGCTGAAGGCCCGGATAATCTTCTGGCGCTCCTCCTTGAGCTGGTCAGAGGGAATTTCGACGCTGAGCGTGGCCGTACAATTGGACTGCCGTTCGACGGTAATTTTCATCGTGTTTTGCCGGAATCCGTCCGGTCGCGGGGGCGGAACGCTAGAGGGAGGAAGGGGGGTGGTCAAGGACGCCGCCCATGATCTCCCCATAGGAATCTGAGGCTCAGCACGTAGTGCCCTCCAAGCCCCATGGGCCGGGCAGACCGGGGCAGCGGTGAAAAAAATGATAATAATGTTTATGTTCATTGACCTTGACGAGATGACGTCTAAACGGACTGAATAATCGGAGCGGGCAACAGTTTGTCCCTTATACAGTCATGACAGTTTTTCTGGGTTGGAGTTATCGTGTTTCACGTTCCGTGTTGGCATTCCTGATGCTCGCACTTCTTGTTGGTCCCCAGGGGGTACATGCACAGGATGAGCCCCCCCCCGCCGAGCCATTGGATCTTGAACAGCGGACCATCGTGTCCATCACCTTCCGCTATGGCGGTCCTAAGACGGTGGATGAGTCGCGACTGCGCGATCACATGTCGGTGAGGGTCGGGCAGAAGTACAATCCCGAGATTCTCGATAAGGATGCGGCCAGTCTTTATGAGAGCGGACTGGTGGACGATGTCAGCTTCCTGGGCGATCCCCGGGGGGATGACTCCCTCGCCCTTATCGTGGAGGTGGTCACGCGTGGGCAGATCGTGGAGATCGGCTTCGCGGGAAACACCATTTTCAGTGACCGCAAACTGGCCAGCGAAACCAAGGTCAAGGCCGGAGTCATCAGCGATAGTGCCATTCTTGAGGCCCGGCGAAACATCGAGAAGCAGTACCAGGGTTACGGCTATCCCGACGTTCTCGTCTCGCACCGTCTGCGGGAAACGGAACGTCCAGGTCAATTCCAGCTCGTCTTCGTCATTCAGGAAGGGGTGAAGAGCGAGGTGCGCAAGATTCTCTTCGAGGGCAACAAGGCCTTTTCGCGGGTAGAGCTCAAGCGGGAGTTGAAGACCAAGCAGAAGGGACTGTTCTCCTTCATCACCAAGAGTGGTCGTATCGATGCCGAGAAACTGCAACTGGATCTACTCCACCTGGAGGACTTCTACCGCAACCACGGCTATCGCATGGTACGCATCGACAGCGCCCGGCGGGAACCCGCGAATAACGATCGGGTTGACCTGGTAATTCCCATTCACGAGGGTCCGAAATACACGGTAAGGAGTACGGCCTTCGGGAAGATGACCGTCTTTAAGCCGGAGGAACTCATACCCGCACTCAGCATGGTGGGCGGGCAGGTGTTCTCGAACAAGAAGGTGCGTGACGACGTGCGCATGATTCGCAGCTACTATGGATCGCGAGGATACGCGGATGCGGTGGTCATGCCTGAGATGCGTGATGTGTCGCCGGGCGTAGTTGCGATCACCTACCGGATTACGGAAGGCCCACGTTACCGCGTGGGAAAGGTCAACATCCAGGGGAACGTCATCACCAAGGACAAGGTGATCCGCCGGGAGATTCCGATGCGGCCCGGGGACCACTACAACTCCGTGGACGAGGAGACGACCAAGCTCCGCCTCCAGAACCTGCGCTATTTCAAGCAGGTGCAGGTCTCCGATTCTCCCAGCGCGCAGTCCGGCTACCGTGACGTCAACATTATTGTGGATGAGACCACGACTGGTCAGGTCAGCTTCGGGGCAGGCTTCAGTTCGATCGACAGCGTGGTCGGCTACCTCCACCTCGAGCAGACTAACTTTGATATCGGCAATCCCAAGAACTGGTTCCGTGGAGGGGGACAGCGTTTCAACATGCGACTGCAACTCGGGACCGAACGCCGTGATGTGAAGGTTTCCCTGATTGAGCCCTGGTTTCTGGGCCGCAGGCTTTCCCTGGGCGGGGAAGGTTTCTACCGCAACCTCCTCTTCCTGAGTGACGAATACGACCAGAGTAATGCCGGTGGAGCCATCTTCGTCCGGAGCCCGATGGGTCGCAAAGGTTACGTCCAGGCCGAATACCGTCTTGAGCAAGTCGGGATTGATGTGGAGGCCGTGCCTCATGATTCGGACTTTCTCGAGGAGGACGGCGATTTCCTGCGTAGTGCGGTCTCCGTGAATTACGTTTACGACAGCCGGGACAGCAACATGCTGCCACGCCAAGGTCACCGCGTTAAGGTGGGGGCTACCCTGACTGGCGGGATTCTCGGAGGCGATATCGAGACCTACACCCTCATGGCGACGGGTTCCAAGCACTGGAACCTGCCCTGGGATGTCATTTTGAACCTCAATGGTTCCGTAACGGTGGTGGATGCCCTTAGCGGACACGTGCCGATATTCGAACGGCAGATGCTCGGCGGTGCACGCAACCTCCGGGGTTTCGATACTCGCGATGTCGGACCTCGCGACAGTGCAACGGGTTCAGTGCTGGGAGGCAACACCGCGGCCTATGGGACAGTGGAGGGCACCTTCCCCATCTTCGGCCAGGTGCGCGGAGCAGTCTTTGGAGATATCGGTTTCGTCAACGCCGACTCGTATGATTTCAGTCCCGACCAGATCCACAGTGACGTGGGTATTGGGGTGCGGGCCACCATTCCCTACTTCGGACCGATGGCGCTGGATTATGCCTTTCCGCTCCAGAGTGAGGATGGCGCTGACGACGGGCCGCGCCTCCAGATCTACGTCAACTACCAGTATTAGGGAGGCGGACCTGGTCACTCAACCGGAGGATTGACGAGCCAGGGATCGAGGTTTCCCTGGGCGAATCCTCTGATCAGGCCTCCTCAAACTGCCTGAAGAGAATCGAAAAGTCGAACTCGCCTTCGCCCAGATCGTTGCGTTTCTGCATCTGGTTGGCAGTGTTGGCGATGCCGGGAGTATCAAGACCGGCTCGTTTCGCGAGGTCGAGCATGTAGCGCGCGTCCTTGAGCATGTTGGAAAGCGAAAAGTGAGGATCGAAATCGCCCTCGGCCATGCTGATGATCTTCATGGTGGCGAGTGCCGATGCGCAGGCGTTTGGCTTGATGGATTCCAAGTATGTCTCGGCGGAGATGCCATGAGCGAGGTTGATCGTCAGGGCCTCTGCCAGGGCTTGCACGGTGGAGGCCGTAATCAGGTTGGTGGTGAGTTTGAGGATGGTTGCGGCGAGAGGGGAGGCTACCTCCATTATCTGGGTGGAGGTCACCTCAAGAAAGGGGCGGAGGCGTTCCATTACCTCCGGATCACCACCTGCATAGTAGACAAGGGCGGCGTTACCGGCCGCTACCTTGCTGCCGGTGAAGGGAGCGTTCAGAAATTCGCATTCGAGTCGGGCACACTCAGCCACCAGGTAGTCGGTGGTGGCATGATCGATGGTGGCGTGGTTCACGAAGGTCTTGCCCGGCCCAAGGGAGTCCCGGATGCTTCCAAGAATGGACCGCACAGCCGGGACATCCTTGAGATAGCAGGCCACGATATCCGCCTTGCGTGCTGCCGTCGACGGATCAGTTTCAAAGTCCGTGCGTTCGCGGGGGGAGCGACTCCAAGTGGTCACTGGATACCCGGCTGCGGCAATGTGATCGGCTGCCCGCGAACCGATGATGCCCAGCCCGAAGACAGCGACGGAGGGAAGAGAGGAAGGGTCGCTCATGAGGACGATTTACGGTCCACGCTCCGCCCCTGCAAGCCCGACTCCCACGGGGATGATCTTTCTCCATGTGGTCAGTTTCCCGGATCGGCGAATAAAAACGCCAACAGTGTGAATAAGCTGGAAAAACTTGACTTTAAAGGGCGTATACCTCAGTTACGTTCTTCTGCAGGCCGGGTAGAGCCTTGCTTCCTTTTCCCGCTCTTGATCGCAACCCGGGCTTCTCACAAGTAAGATGGAATCCCTCCAATGGTGTTGGTACGTGGCCTACGTCCTCGTCCTCCTCGGTCTCTCCGGCTACGGGTGCCATCGGCTGTGCATCGTCTACCTCTACCTCCGGCATTCCTGGCGCCGTCCCGAGGTGAAGCGGAAGTTCGCCGACCTCCCGTTGGTCACGGTGCAGCTTCCGGTATTCAATGAGATGCATGTAGTGGAGCGCTTGCTCACTTCGGTATCCAAGCTCGACTATCCCAGGGAAAAGCTGCAGATCCAGCTGCTTGATGACTCGACTGACGAGACTACCGAAATCGCGCGAATGGAGATCGAGAAGCTTCAGGTGCGGGGGTTCGATGCGGAGCTGATTCACCGTGATGACCGGACGGGCTTCAAGGCGGGGGCATTGGAGAACGGACTTGATACCGCCAAAGGGGAGTATGTCTTCATCCTTGATGCGGACTTCGTTCCCAATCCCGATGTTCTGCGGGAAACCATTCACTACTTCACTGACGATGAGATCGGGCTGATCCAGACCCGGTGGGGACATCTCAACAGGAACTACAACCTGCTCACCCGTGTGCAGGCCATGTTTCTGGACGGACACCTGGAACTGGAACAAACGGCGCGCAATCGCAGTGGCCGCTTTTTCACCTTCAACGGCACGGGCGGGATCTGGCGCAAGAAGTGCATCGCCGATGCTGGAGGTTGGGAGCATGACACCCTGACCGAGGACATGGATCTCAGTTACCGTGCCCAGTTGCGCAACTGGCGTTTTATCTTCCTCAACGAGGTGGAAACTCCGGCTGAGTTGCCGGTGGACATGGACGGGTTCAAGAGCCAGCAGCATCGCTGGACCAAGGGATCAATCCAATGTTGCAAGAAAGTGCTGCCTGCCATCTGGCGCAGCAAGTTTCCCCTCCATGTAAAGCTGGAAGCGACGGCGCACCTCACCTCGAACTTTGCCTGGCTCCTCCTCATGGTGCTGTGTTTCCTGATCTTCCCCAACACCAAGTACCAGCCGGAAATGAGTATCTGGGTGAAGGCGCTCATCCATATCCCCATCTTCATCTTTGCCTCCGGCTCGGTTATCTTCTTCTACGTCATGGCGCAGAAGGCCCTTAACCCCAAGGGGTGGTGGAAGGAGATCATCTATCTGCCCTGTCTTCTGGCTCTCGGTATCGGGATGTCCATTAATAACGCCCGCGCCGTGATGGAAGCCCTCTTTAACATGGAGTCGGGCTTTGTGCGCACGCCCAAGTACGGAATTGAGAAGCGAAAGGCGGAAAAAGCCCCCACCTCCAGAAAGAGCCGCTACAAGGCCATCAGGTCTGTCACCCCCGTGGTAGAGTTTCTCTTCGGGGTGTTTTTCCTCTTCGTTCTTCTCGACGCCCTCCTGAGCGGAAATTTAGTTTCCTTTATTTTCCTGCTTCCTTTTCCGATAGGCTTCTTCTATACTTCCGTATCGTCCTTTGCGATATCTTGGAATGCGGCCTCCGGCGACCGACAGACCGAGTAGTTCCGCAAATGGAAGTATCCAGTGTTGTCCGTCAATGATGCCCAAACTGCTGAACCGTTCCGCCCTTCTTCTGTTCACCGGTCTTGCAGCTCTGTTCCTCAGTAGCTGTGCCCAGGTGGACATGAGCAACAAGGTTCTGATAAGTGTCCGCGATCAGAAGATGATGATTGTGAAGGACGGCGTGCCGGTGAAGAGCTATCCAGTCTCAACCTCCAAGTTCGGTCTGGGAGATAAGCCTGGCAGTAAGTACACGCCTCTTGGAACCATGCGCATCGCCCGCAAGATCGGTGATGGCGCCCCCTCCGGATCTGTATTCAAGAGTCGCCGCCGGACGGGAGAAATTCTGCGACCGAATTCTCCCGGACGGGATCCCATCGTCTCGCGCATCATCTGGCTGAAGGGAATGGAGAACAAGAACCGGAATGCCTATCGTCGTTACATTTACATCCACGGAACCCCTGAAGAGTGGCGCATAGGGAGGCCCGCCAGCTACGGATGCATCCGCATGAAATCCCGGCACATCATCGATCTTTATCGGCGCGTCGGAGTGGGGGCCGAAGTGAAGGTGGTCAGAGGATCGCTTTTCCGCACCCCTGTAGCCCCGCCCCAGGGCGAATACGCTGCACGAGAACCGGTCCGATCCGGGCAGGAGCGTAAGGTTTTCCGTGCCGGGCCCTCGATCTGATCCCGCCAGTTTTGCCGCAGATTCCGGGATTTTCGACTGCGTGTGCTTGACAGCACGCCCGGCTTGCCTAGGTTCGTCGCCCCCTCCGGGGGATATCTTCATATGGCCAATTCAAAATCTGCCCTTAAGCGGGTTCGTCAAATCAAGAGCCGAACCGATCGCAACAAGGTTCTCCGCACCAAGGTGAAATCCCTGCGGAAGAAGACGCTGGAGGCCGCCCAGGCCGGCAATGCGGAAGAAGCGCAGAATACTCTGAAGCAACTGGCCTCGGCGGTGGATCAGGCTCAGAAGAAGGGTATCTACCACAAGAACAAGGCTGCCAACCTCAAGAGCAAGACGGTCAAGTCCGTTAAGTCCGCCACAAGCTCTTAGGTTTCCATAAGCTTGTTTTCGTACTGTGGAACTTCTCCCAAGTGAACGATTAGCCAAGGCGCAGGAGATTGCGTCCAATCCCGGCGAGTACCAGGTTTGCGAGGGGTGTGAATCGATTGTGGGACTTGGGACTATCGTCTGCCCCAATTGCCACAGCTACCGTTTCGACGGCGACCCAACCCGCGTGGTAGACCAGGCCCTCCTGCTCGGATCCCGTGAGAAACGATCGGTGACGGCTGAGGATCTGGCGTAACTGCCGACCGGATGCCGGATCCGCGACTCCCTTAACGGTAACTGATCGGGAGCGTTTTCTCCAGGTGCTGAAGCACCTTCTGGTGAGCGGCATCAACTTCTTCGCTCTTCAGGGTTCGATCGGTGGCACGGTAGTGGAAGCTGTAGGCAACCGATTTGCGGGCGGCATTGAGTTTTTCGCCGGTGGGATCACGGAAAACGTCAAAGCAGCCGAAGGAAACGAGGAGGGGCTCGTTGAGCTTGCGGATAGCTTTTTCGATCTCGGCGTTGGCAAGTTCGGCGGGTGCCTCCATGGCTGCGTCGCGGGAGGAACCGGGGAACTGGGGCAGTTCCACCACGTGAGATCCGTCACCGCGCAGGTCGCACACGCGACTGAGATCCAGTTCGGCAAGGTAGACAGGAAACTCAAGGTCGAGCTCGCGTCCACGGGAAGGAGACAGTTGAGCGAAGGATCCGATGGTCCTGCCATTTGCCACCACCTGAGCAGCCTGGAGAAAGTTGCCTGGCTGGGCTGGTGTCAGTTGCACCTGCGTGCCGGGCAGAATCATTTCGATCACTCCCTTCAGCGTGAAGGCGTCGCTCCCGGTGTTGTGCGTGCTGTTCCAGAAGTCCGGCCGGGTGGTGCCCCCCAGCAGGATTCCCAGCGCATCCATTTCCAGGTCGGAGGCCTTCCCGCCTCCCGCATTGCGGAAACAGCGGCCGATCTCGAAGAAGCGGACTGCTTTGGCACCCTGCCGGACGTTACGGCTGGCGGTGGAGAGGAGGGAGGGAGCAAGGCTGGGACGCATCACGCTGTGGTCTTCGCTGAGAGGGAGACTGACGCGGATGATGTCCCCGTCATGCAGGGGACGAAGGGGCAGAGCGTCACGGAGCTGATTCTCGGCGATGAGTTTGATGGTCTGCGCTTCGTAGAACCCGAGGGCGGCAAGCTGTTTCTTCAGATCGAGTTCGAGATCGTAACGGGCGTCGACTGCACTCGGGATGGCCGCGGTGGCAAGGTTACGGGCCGGAATGGCATCGAGACCGGCCACCCGCACCACCTCCTCGGCGAGATCAATGTGACGCTGCAGGTCGAGGCGATGACTGGGAACCTGCCACTGGTCATCTCCAACCGCGGTGAGGCCGAGTCGTTCGAGTGCCTGATGGGCTTCCTCCATGGAGACGGCACCACCCACCAGTTGCTGCAGGCGAGCTGGGTCGAGAGTCACCGTGCCAGTGAGACTGGGAGTTTCTCCGGCGCAGAGAGTGGGGCCCTCAATGCGGCCCCCGGTCAACTCGACAATGAGTCTGGCCGCGAGGGCAGAGGCCTTGAGAACTCCCTGGGGATCGACTCCTCGTTCAAAGCGATAGGAGGAATCGGAATGCAGATTGAGACGCCGTGCGGTAAGGCGAATGCTGGGCGGATCAAACCAGGCCGACTCCAGAATGACGTCGGTGGTGGATCCGGTCACCCCGGATAGTTCTCCTCCCATCACTCCTCCAAGGGCGAGGGGGGTTCCGGATTGATCGGAGATCACGCAATCGGAGTCAGTCAGCTGGTAGGTTTCCTCGTCAAGGGCGGGGAACTTTTCACCCTCTGCGGCGTAACGCACGCGGATACCGCCATCGACCCTGGAGGCATCAAAGGCGTGCAGTGGTTGCCCCAGTTCGTGCAGGACGAAGTTGGTGATATCCACCACGTTGTTGATAGGGCGCAGACCGATGGCCTCCAGCCTGGTCTTCAGCCAGTCCGGGCTTTCAGACACCGTCACGTCCCTGATGTTTACGGCGGTGTAAAACGGACAGGTCTCCTGTCCTTCCACGCTCAGCGCCTCACCGGCTGGGGTGAGTTCGACCGAGGGGATCTCCACAGCCTTGAGTTCGCGGCCGGTGAGGGCGGCCACTTCCCGGGCCATCCCGTGATGACTGAGGAGGTCGGGGCGGTTGGGAGTGATCTCGATTTCGAAGATGGTGTCGTTCTCAACGAAGTGGTGGAGCGGTTTCCCAATCTCCCATTCGGGGGGGAGAATCATGAGTCCACTGTGATCCGTGCCCAGTCCCAGTTCGACCTCGGAGCAGAGCATGCCCCTGGACTCGATCTTGCGCATCAAGGTTTCACCGATCGTGAAGCCTCCCGGCAATTCCGCGCCGGGGAGTGCACAGGGCACCTTGTCACCCACCCTGTAGTTCTTGGCGCCACAGACGATTTGTCTCAGTTCGCCTTCTCCCGCATCGACCTGGGTCACACTGAGGCGGTCGGCATTGGGGTGCTGTTCGGTTTGCACGATCCGGGCGACTACCACCGAGTCGGTGGAGACGCCCTGTTCCGAGAGACCTTCGACCTCCACGCCGGCAAAGGTGAGGATGTCATCGAAATCGGGGTTGCTGAGACCGGTGAGGTCGAGATGGTCGGCAAGCCAGTTTTTGGAGATTAACATCGTAGTGAGTTTGGGGAATTACAGGGGAGTCGTAGCGTTTGTCTTACCGAATCTCGTGCTGCATTCAGGCGAATTGAGTCAGGAACCTTGCATCATTCTCAATGAGAAGCCGAATGTCCTTGATGCCCCACTTGATCATGGCAAGGCGATCCAGGCCCATGCCGAAAGCGTATCCGGTGACCTTGTCGGGGTGGTAGAGTTCGTCGCCTCTGGATTTGCAGATCTCCTCGAAGACGGCCGGATCCACCATGCCGCATCCGGCTACCTCGATCCATTCCGGGTCGTGACCTTCCAGTCGAAGGCGGGCATCTATTTCGAAACTGGGCTCGGTGAAGGGGAAGAAGTGGGGGCGGAAACGCACTTCGGTCTCTTCCCCGAACATGGCACGGTAAAAGAACTCCAGGGCGCCCTTGAGGTCACCGACCTGCACGTCAGTGTCGACGTAGAGACCTTCAAGCTGGTTGAAGACTGGAAGGTGAGTCTTGTCCACCTCGTCCCGTCGGTAGCAGGATCCCGGTGCGATGACCCGTACGGGAGGGGGCTGCGTTTCCATGGTGCGAATCTGGACCGTGGAGGTGTGAGTACGCAGGAGTTTGCCGCTGTCAAAGTAGAAGGTGTCCTTCTCGTTGCGCGCGGGGTGCTCCGGCGGGGTGTTCAGGGCGTCAAAACAGTGGAACTCGGTTTCGATTTCGGGGCCCTCTGCCAGCGCGAAGCCGAGGCGGCGCAGGATGCCGATGGCGCGGTCCCCGAGCTGGGTGAGGGGATGGAGGCTGCCGGGATGAAGCGGGCGTCCAGGCAGGGTGAGATCGAGACCTTCCAGGGCAGCGCGATCGGCCTCGTCCTGGAGGGCGTTACGCTTGCCCTCGAGCGCTTCCGTGATTGCTCCACGGGTGGCATTGAGAAGTTGTCCCACCACAGGCTTCTCCTCCTTGGAAAGGTCCTTCATGCCGGACGAGGCCGCGGTGAGCCGTCCCTTTTTGCCAAGGAAGGCAATGCGGGCCTCATCGAGTTCCTGTTCGCCGGAGGCGGCCCCGATGGCGGTCAGGGCATCAGATTGGATTTGGGCGATCTCTTCTTTCATGGGAGAGGATTGCGATGAACGATCGGCTGCGGTCAGTATCTCACGAATCAATTTCCAAATAACCAATATCCGGAATCAGGTGTCGAGTTTTCCCGTGGTTTCTGGGATCCGGGACATGAGATTTATCGGGAAACTGGAAAATGGGCGGGCTGGAAACGGAAAAGGGTCGCTCATGGCGACCCTGCAGAGCATTGGAAGGGGGGTTCCGGCTCAGGCCGCTTTGCTCTCGAGGGCCGACTTGGCCGTGTCGAAGATGGCATCAAAGGCAGCGGAATCGTTGACCGAGAGATCGGCGAGGATCTTGCGGTCGACCTCGACGCCAGCTGCGTTGAGGCCCTCCATAAATCGTGAGTAGCTTAGACCCCGGTTACGGACGGCCGCGCTGATACGCTGGATCCAGAGGCGGCGGAACTGCCCCTTGCGCTTCTTGCGGTCGTAGTATTCGTGCTGCCGGGCCTTGTAGACGGCATCCTTGGCGTAGCGATAGAGCTTGGAGCGGAATCCCCGGAAGCCCTTGGCCCGGAGGAGGACGCGTTTGCGTCGTTTGCGACTGGCTGGGCCGTTGGTGGCGCGTGGCATGTTACGGTCTTTCTGGAACGGACTGTTTCAGTCGTCCTCCCACAGTCTCATCCGTTCGTATCCCGCACGAGGCGGGCAGGCTGTGTAAGAGGCCGTGCCGGGGTGGCACGTTATGTTCTGGCGGTGCGTACGGGAAAGGCTCTCTACGAGAAGGGGAGGTTCGCCTTCACGTTCTTGAGATCTGCGTCGGAAACGAGCGTGGCCTTACCGAGGTTACGCTTGCGCTTGCGGCTCTTCTTCTGGAGAAGGTGCCGTTTGCCTTGTTTCCGCCGCAATACCTTGCCGGAGCCGGTCACCTTGAAACGCTTGGCGACCGCCTTCCTGGTCTTGGCTTTTCCTGCAGCGCGAGCCATGGGGCGCGGAGGCTAGCCGTCGATGCTGGGAATTCAAGGGATTTTCCTCCTTTTTTGGCGATTTTGAGAAGATTGCCGCCGGGTGGCAGCGCAGGGAGGTTCGTTGGATCGGATAGCTAGTTGCGAGGCCTGAGCAGTTCGCTTCCGATTTGCTCGTTTTCGTGAATCCGGAGGTAGTGGAGAGCCCTCTCGGCGCGGCTTGAGGAGGGGTCGCGCAAGTGGGGTTCAATCTTTCCGGAGAGGGCCTCAAAAACGGAAGTCAGGTCCATTTTCCATTCACCGTTTTCCCGGTTGAAGGTGACCAGTATATCCTCGTGCCATTCACCGGGAGGAAGAAAGACGGGAGCGGTGGCCTCCACGCCTGGCGAGGTGATCCTGATCTCCCCGATGTCCAGGAAGTGGGGAGCACCCGCCGGAAACACCATCCGGTCAAAGGCATCGAGGACAAGGTTGCGGCTGTCGAGCCCCATGAGTTCCTCCGGAGAATAGCGGTGGCGGAGAGCCAGGCAGGAGAAGAGTTCAAGAGGAGGGAGGGCGCTGAGGCCGACATCGTCCTCATTGCGGGCGAGGGGAATGACGCGGTCGTAGTAGGCAAAGGTTTGCTGGCTGAGATGGCGGGATGCGGTCCTGCCGTCCCTGGCGAAGAAAGCTTCGCTGAATTTCTGGAAGACCTGGCGAACTTCGGAGCGCTGCCTGTTGCGGGATTCTCCACAGGAGGAGAGGAGAAAACCAATGGTGAGCGGAGCGAGGAAGCGCGTGGTCATTGCAGGGCCTTCCGGAGAGCATTGGCAAGAGCTTTGTCCTGGGACGGAAAGACAGTGCGCAGGTTGAGAAGAAACTTGTCCTCGTGGACGTAGCCGATGACAGCGGGATCGGCCGAGCGCAGGCGACCGGCCAGTTTCTCGAGTCCCATCCCGGTGGGAGTAATCTCGAGGGCGAGGGAGGGGAATCCGGCCCGGGGCATGGTGCCACCCCCGGTCTGGGAGGTGGTTTCCACGATTGCCGTCCGGACGGGGAGCCCGTCCAGTTCCGTCACGACGGCCTCGGCCCGGGATTGCAGGTCGTCGAGGGGGAGGGCCAGGAAATTGAGAACCGGAATATCGGGGCGCTCCTCGCCCCTGCTGCGGAGGTAGTCGTCGATGCATTCCTGCAGGACGGTGAGGATCAGCTTGTCGCAACGCACGGCGCGGAAGAAGGGCTCCCCCTTGACCCGGGCCACCAGGGCGGAGCAGCCGGCGATAATCCCGGCCTGTGGTCCGCCGAGCAGTTTGTCGCCGGAGAAGATGACGAGATCGATTCCGTTACGGAGGACCTCCTGGGGGGTGGGTTCGTGATCGATGGGAGCGAGGTCGTCGGTATTCATCACCGCACCGGAGCCGAGATCCTCCACGAGGGGAATCCCGTGCTCCCGGGCGAGGGCAGCAAGCTCGGAAGGGGCCGGTTCCGCGGTGAAGCCCTCAAGGTAAAAATTAGAGCGATGGACCTTGAGGATGAGTGCGGTGCGTTCGGTAAGGGCTCCGGCGTAATCCTTCAGGTGGGTCTTGTTGGTGGCACCGACCTCCACGAGCCGGGCTCCGGAACTTTCAAGGACTTCGGGGATGCGGAACCCGCCCCCGATCTCGACCAGTTCGCCGCGACTGACGATGACCTCGTTCTTTTCCGGAGAGATGAGGGTGCGGAGGGTGAGGACGAGGGCGGCGGCACAGTTGTTGACGGCAGTGGCGGCTTCGGTTTCGAGGAGGACGGCTAGGGCCGTTTCAAGGTAGCCGGCGCGCCTGCCCCGTTTCCCATCGAGGAGGTTGAATTCGAGGTTGGAGTAACCGGTAGCCACCTCGCCCAGGGCGTTGGCCGCCCTTTGACCAAGGGGGGAGCGTCCCAGGTTGGTGTGGATGAGGACCCCGGTGGCGTTGATGACCGGCTGCAGGCGGGAGGAGGCAAAGGTCCGAAGATCCGAAAGGACGTCCCCTTCGATCGTTCCCCGGTCGGCTTCCTCACCTTGCTCCAGGCGCTCCCGCCACTGGGCCAGGGCTCGTTTGACGAAGCCGGTGACCAGGGGACGGGGCAGAGTCACCTCGTCAGCCAGAGCGAGGGCAAGCTTCTCGACGGAAGGGAGTTGGCTGAAGTCAGGCATGAGGACAGGGTTCCGAAGGTTGGGGCTGCAGTCAGGATTATTCGCCCAGGCAGGCATTGCAGAGTTCGCGTTCCTCCTCGGTGACGCGAAAATCACGCTCAGGGTGAGAGGAGTCGGTGGCACCGCACTGTTCGCATTTATGGAAAGCCTCTCCCTCGGTCAGGGCCTGCCGTTGGAAGGCATTTCTCCGGGCCGCAGTCCTGCCGCGCATGATGTACCACTTGAGGAAACGTGGAACGGCCCAGACGAGGTAGGGAAAGAAGGTGAGAAGGATGTGTGCGGTCACCTGCAATCCTCCGGTGAAACACTGCAGGATGGTGATGACGGCCAGGATGATCGCAAGGATGCCGATCTTGACCGGGACGACGAGGAAGAGACGGAACTCGATGTTGGGGAAGATGGTGGCAAAGGCGATAAAGATAGCCTCATAGAGAAACAGGCCTCCCTGACCTGAAAAGAGGGGGCCCGACCAGAAGTTGGCGATGATCATGCATGCGAGAACCGCGTAGACGTAGAGGGAGGTGCGGAATTCCCCCCAGGCGTGCTCAAGGGAATCATTGATGAGGAAGGTGATCTTCATGACGAAGAACATCAGGAGGGTGGAGAGCAGGAGCATGCCTCCGGGCAGGATGGGGGGGAGGGCGATGAAGGAGATCGCCCGCCAGTACTCACCCTTGGCGATTTTGGCTTCGTGAAAGGTAAACGAATTGAGGGTTTCCGGATTAAAGATCAGGAGGACGAAGACGAAGAAATGAATGATGCCGATGCCCCGGATGAGACCGGGAAAGGCCATCCATCTGAATTTTGGCTCCAGCGAGTTGGAGAGGCTCACGGGGTGAAGAAAGGGCCGGAGGCTCGCATTGACAAGCCCCATCCGGCCTCACAGCATCTCCCGCGTGAGCGGAGAGCTGAAAGAGACGCCCCTGCGCGAGGTGCATCTGGAGTTGGGGGGCAGGATGGTGGGCTTCGCGGGATGGGACATGCCCATTCGCTATGGTTCGATCCTGGAAGAGCATCAGGCGGTACGGGAGGCGGCCGGCGTCTTCGATATCTCCCATATGGGTCAGTTCTTCGTGGAAGGTGGTGAGGCGGCCGGCTGGCTCAATGGGTTACTCACCAATAATGTGGATAACCTGGAGGCGGGGAAGGGGCACTACACCTTTCTGCTCAACGACGAGGGTGGGATAATCGATGATCTCATTCTTTACCGGTTGCAGGGAGAGTCTTTCCTGCTGGTGGTGAATGCGGCCAGGAGTGGAGAGGATTTTGCCTGGTTGAAGGCGCACAACAAGGAGGGGGTGGTCGAGTTGCAGGACCGAAGTGAGGAGATGGCTGGCATTGCGGTGCAGGGTCCGCGGTCCACTGATGTGTATTTCCGTATGATGGGAGGCCGTACGCTCCCCGGGCGCAACGGGGTGGATGATTTCGAGATGGAAGGGCAGCGGATCCTGGTATGCCGGACTGGCTACACGGGGGAGGATGGATTTGAGCTCTTTTGTGGTGCGGGAGGTGGTTCCCACTGGTTTCGCGGTGCCCTGGACGACGGGGCCCGGGCCTGCGGTCTGGGGGCCCGGGATTCCCTGAGGCTGGAAATGTGCTATCCGCTCAATGGTTCCGATCTGAGCCCCGAGCGCACGCCCCTGGAGGCCGGACTGGGTTTTTTCGTGGACCTTGAGAAAGAGGGCTTTGTGGGGCGGGAGGCGCTGGCCGCCCAGAAATCAAACGGCCTGACGGAGCGGCTGGCAGCGGTAAAATGCCTTGAACCGGGGCCGCCCATCCGCCCGGGGTGCGCGGTTCTGGACCGGGAGGGTCACGAGGTGGGCAGACTGACCAGCGGGACGCTCTCCCCATCCCTGGGAGTCGGAATCGGGCTGGCCTACCTGCCCGGGGAGACAGCCAGGGTGGGAACGGCCCTGGCTGTTGAGGTGCGGGGCCGCATGATTCCTGCAGAAGTAGAGAAAAAGCCTTTTTACAAGAAGGCCTGACGCGCTAGGAATTCACCCAGCAGAAGCAATGAATATTCCCGATCATCTCCGATACACGTCTGATCATGAGTGGATAAGCATCGAAGGCGATGTCGTCACGATTGGCATTACGGATCATGCCCAGGAGGAATTGAGCGACGTGGTCTTCGTGGAGCTGCCCTCCGTTGGACGAGCGGTGGGCAGTGGTGATGAGGTAGGCACCGTCGAGTCCGTCAAGGCGGCGAGCCCGATCTATGCGCCACTCGGGGGTGAAGTGGTTGCCATCAACACGGAAGTGGAAGGAGATCCCTCCGTGATCAACAGCAGTCCCTATGAGGAAGGTTGGATCTTCAAGGTGCGTCTTGAAGACGCAGGAGATCTGGATGAGCTTCTTGATGCTGGAGCCTACGAGGATCTGATCAGTTGACATCATGGGCATCTCCGCGGCACCTCCCAGTGCGCCCGCCTCTCCGTCGAGGTCATCAATGTTCATCCCCCGGGGTTTTCCTGAACGGCACATAGGTCCGTCGGAGGAGAGTTGTAGCGAGATGCTTGAGGAGCTCGGGTGTGCTTCGCTTGATGCTCTGGTTGAGGAAGCGGTGCCGGCCTCCATCCGGTTGGGGAAGGTTCCCGCTCTTCCGGAACCGCTGAGCGAATCGGCAGCCCTTGCCGAGTTGCGTGAGATCATGTCCCGGAATGTGCTGAGCAAGTCTTTCATCGGGCAGGGTTATCACGGGACCATCACACCGGCTGTGATTCAACGCAACATCCTGGAGAATCCCGGCTGGTACACCGCCTACACACCCTACCAGGCTGAGATCGCACAGGGACGGCTGGAGGCCCTGCTCAACTTCCAGAGCATGGTGGTTGATCTCACCGGAATGGACGTGGCCAACGCCTCCCTGCTGGATGAAGGGACCGCAGCGGCGGAGGCCATGACCATGGTGCAGTCGGCCAAACCGAAAGCCGGGATGTTCTTTGCGGATCGCAACTGCCATCCCCAGACCCTCGACGTTCTACGCACCCGGGCAGAGGCCGGGGGACTGGAGCTTTGCATCGGAGACTGGCAGAGCTTTGTGCCCGTGGAAGGGGAGCTGACAGGTGCCCTCGTGCAGTATCCGGATACGCTGGGATCTCTCCACGACTACGAAGACCTGGCAGAGAAGGTGCACGGTGCAGGAGGATTTCTGGTGGTTGCCGCCGACCCCCTCGCGCTCACCCTGCTCAAGGAGCCAGGGGCCTTTGGGGCAGATCTATGCGTGGGATCAACGCAGCGCTTCGGAGTTCCCCCGGGATTCGGGGGACCGCATGCGGCCTACATCGCCTGCCGCGCCGCCCTTAAGCGCAAGCTGCCGGGACGCCTGGTGGGGGTTTCGGTGGACGATACGGGGAAGCGGGCCTACCGCCTCGCGCTCCAGACCCGTGAGCAGCACATCCGTCGCGACAAGGCTACCTCCAACATCTGCACAGCCCAGGTGCTCCTGGCCGTCATGGCTTCGATGTATGCAGTCTATCACGGTCCCGGGGGCCTGCGGAAGATCGCTGCGCACATTCACGACCTCACCGGACGCATGGCACGGGCTCTGGTGAAGGGGGGTATCGTGTGTGAGAGTGACAGCTTTTTTGATACCCTTACCCTGAACCTGGGGGAGAAAGCGGAGGAATTCATGAGGGCAGCGGCAGAGGAGGGTTACAACCTGCGCCTTCTCGACGACGGTCGGGTGGGGGTGTCCTTCGATGAAACAGCCACCAGCGAGGATCTGGGTAATCTTCTCGGTTGTCTCGGCCTGGATGAAGGGGAAAGGGGGGAAGGGGGTATTCCAGACAAGCTGGTCCGCAGGACGACCTATCTGAGCAACGAAATTTTCAATCGCTACCACAGCGAGACGGAAATGATGCGCTACCTCCGGCGACTGGAAGGAAAGGATCTGGCACTCAATGAATCCATGATCTCGCTGGGTTCCTGCACGATGAAGCTCAATGCGGCATCCGAGATGATGCCGGTGACCTGGCCCGAGGTGGGAGCGATTCATCCCTTCGCGCCGGAGGCACAGACGGCGGGCTACCGGGCCATGCTGGAAGCGCTGGAGGACTGGCTGGCGAAGATTACCGAGTTTGCCGCGGTTTCACTGCAGCCCAACGCGGGGTCACAGGGAGAGTATGCCGGTCTGCTGGCCATCCGGCGTTATCATCACGATCGCGGGGAGCCCCAGCGCGATATCTGCCTGATCCCCGTCTCCGCTCACGGCACCAACCCGGCTTCGGCGGTCATGGCGGGTTTCCGGGTGGTGGCCATCAAGTGCGATGAGGAGGGAAACATCGATGTGGCTGACCTGCAGACCAAGTGTGAGAAACACAGTGGCGAGCTGGGAGCCCTGATGGTGACCTATCCATCGACCCACGGTGTTTTCGAAGAGAGCATCCTGGAGGTCTGCAACACCGTGCACCGGCATGGTGGCCAGGTCTACATGGACGGTGCCAACATGAATGCCCAGGTCGGACTCTGCAGTCCCGGAGGGATCGGAGCCGATGTCTGTCACCTCAACCTGCACAAAACCTTCTCTATTCCGCATGGCGGTGGTGGTCCCGGGGTCGGTCCGGTCGGAGTGGCCGATCATCTGGTGGACTATCTCCCCGGACACGCGGCGCTGGACCGGCACGAGGGGCCGGTTTGCGCTGCGCCGTGGGGAAGCGCGTCCATCAATGTCATCTCCTGGATGTATATCCGCATGATGGGCGTGGAGGGATTGACCGCAGCCACCAAGGTTGCCCTTCTCAATGCCAACTACGTGGCGCACCGCCTGAAGAAGTATTTTTCCGTCCTTTATACCGGAGCCCGGGGCCGCGTGGCGCACGAGTGCATCATCGACCTGCGTCCGCTGCAGAAGGAGAGCGGGGTGACGGTGGAAGACGTGGCCAAGCGCCTGATCGACTATGGATTCCACGCACCCACCATGAGTTGGCCAGTGGCGGGAACGCTCATGATCGAGCCCACCGAATCGGAGTCCAGGGAAGAACTGGATCGCTTCTGTGAAGCGATGATAGCCATTCACGGAGAGATTCAGGAGGTGATCAACGGTGACGCCGACCTGGAGAACAACGTCCTGCGCCGGGCACCGCACACTGCGGAGGTGGTCGCCGGGGATACGTGGGATCGTCCTTATTCACGCGAGCAGGCGGCCTTCCCGGCGACCCGGTTGCGCGATCACAAATTCTGGCCGGCGGTGGGGCGGATCGATAATGTGCATGGGGACCGGAACCTGGTCTGCACCTGCAGCGGAATGGAGGACTGCGCTGAGGACTGATGAGCGAAGGGTTGGACGAGTGCGGCAGGCCCTCACCGATTGAGTGGGCCGGATGGCAACCTGAGATCCGGGCCACCCTGATGTTCATTCGCGATGGTGACGACATCCTGCTCATCCGGAAGTTGCGCGGGATCGGAGCGGGAAAGATCAATGCGCCCGGTGGAAAGATAGATCCCGGCGAGTCTCCCCTCGAAGCGGCGGTGCGGGAGACCGAGGAAGAGTTGCACGTTACGCCGGTAGATCCGCGCAAGGTGGGAGAACTGTCCTTTGCGATGAGCGACATTCCCGATCTCTTCGTGCATGTCTTCCTGGCCAGAGGATGCGAGGGCGAGGCGAAGGAAACCGTGGAGGCCATCCCGATGTGGACGCATCTCCACCGGATTCCCTACGAATTGATGTGGGAAGACGACCAGCACTGGCTTCCCCGCATGCTGGATGGGGAGAAGTTCCGCGGTCGCTTCTACTTCGAAGGTGAACGCATCCAGTGGATGAAGATCGACTGGGACGTGGATTACCTGGAGTAAATTGCAGGGCATCTTCCCCGTTTGCCCGGTGATTCCGGTCGTGCGAAGGGCCCCGGCAGCGTCCCGGGACATGAGGCCAGGGTTGCTCCTGTGAACGGTGAAGAAAGAGGAGGATTGCGATGTTCCTGGAAAAGGAAAAACCCGCTCGGGTGAACGAGCGGGTTTTCAGAAGTATCCGCCGTGCCGTCCTTGACTACGCGAGCCACGTTCCCGTAGCCCAATAGGTTGGGGACTTCCTCCGAGGCAAAGCCTTCCAATGAAGGCCTGACTTCACTTCGGCGGGGCTGCCCCCTTTGTCAAAGCATCGGTCCGGGCGCGAGCCAAGAAATGACGCACACAGTAGACAGCGGAACGCTAGCGTAGAGGAGCGGGGGGCGCAACGGGATTCCACCGGAATTCCCATTTCACCCCATTCGGGTTGATCCGAATGGATTACCAGTGGATTTCCAAGCAAAGCCCCGGCCATTCCTCTCGTCCCGGGAAGGTCACCTCTTGAAGTAGAAGGTCAGGTAGGCAGTGGCAGACATTTCCTCGGTCCGCATGCGGCGGGGGATATCCATGCCGGCCCAGCTCTCGACAAAAAGTACCTCCTGGTGGGTGGCATTGTAACCGACGATGACGGAGGCATGAAGAGGGGCCTTGTCGTCCGGCCAGGAGTCGCGGGTCGTGGTATCGGGAATGGGAATCCTGAAGCCGGGATCCTGGGAGGACTGGATGGTCTGCCGGGTGTGAACTGTATTGCGTCCGGCGGAGAAGCGTCGCCAGACCACCACCGGGAGTCCGCGGTCGAGGGAACCCCGTGCCTCGTCGAGGGAGAAAGTATTCGATTTGTGGAGGTCGAGACCAGCCTCCCTGGCGACTGCGAGATAGAGGCGGGGAATCTGTGAGCCCGCGGCGGAGCCGGTGTTCTGGAATTTCCCGGCCACCGCGAGCCAGTCCTCGTCGAGGTGAAGCCCGAAGTAACGGGCCGCCATGGTGAGGGTGTTCAGTCCGCAATAGGGTTTGTATCCCTGGGGCACGATGGGGAGGCTGTCGATACGAACGTCGCCGTTGTCGGTCCTGGTCACGCGGTCCTGATAGACACGGCCGAGGGCGCTCCCGGAGAGGGCGGTGCGGTCGGGGTCGAGCCACCCGCGGGTGGCGGACCCGGCGGGCTGGATAAGAAGGCGGATGAGACGCTCACCTCCCACCAGGAGGCGGAGAACGAGGTCGTCCTTCCGGTAATCAATTGCCTCGGCTCGCAGGGCACGGGTTCTTCCGATCTGGTTCTCTCTCGGACGTTTGTCAGCGAGGTCCCCGAGGGCTTCCTTGAGCGAAGTTTCCGTTTGGCGGAAGAAGGTGGAAAACTCCTGCTGTTTCCCGGTGAGTCGGCGTTGCAGTTCAGCCTCCTGTTGCCGGCGGCTCAGGCCGGAGGGGAGTTTCTCGTTGAGGTAGCCGAAGTAGGATCCTGCATCAGCGAAGGTGATGGCGAGGGAGTCCAGTTTGCCGCTGCGATGGCGGGCCTGGACCATGACGGCCGGGACGCCGAACACCGTGGGACGGGCCGCGAGGTAGGAACCTGCCACGGTGGCGATGGGAGCTTCCTTCCGCCAGTTGCCCGGGAGGTTCCTCTCGCCGGCCCAGAGCCTGGGGTCAAGGAGCTGGTTGCCGATCTCGGTGCCGTTGAGGGGGCTGTCAGCCTGGGCAAGAAAGCCGCCGACCGCATTGGGAATGGCGGAGGCGGACCAGGACAGGGCGGTGAAGGCACAGAGCAGGGTGTAAGCGAATTTCATGGCACCGGAGGGAAGCCGGAAGGGCGGTTCTTTTGGCGGGAGATTCATCAGGGACGTGGTCGGGACACCACGACATGGCTTGTCAGAGGGTCCAGCACTGGGTGGCTTCAGCGAGGGAGGCGAAGGGGTCTTCCGCGGTGGGAACAAACTCGTGGCCCACGAAGCCGGAGTAACCGGTCCCGGCGAGGGCGCGGGCGATGGCGGGATAATTGAGTTCCTGGTCCGCTCCCAGTTCGTGTCGTCCGGGGACACCGGCGGTATGGAAGTGGGCGAGGTGATCGATATTCTCGCGGATGGTGGCGATCACGTCTCCCTCCATGACCTGCATGTGGTAGATGTCGTAGAGGAGCTTGAAGCGCGGATGGCCGATCTTCTCGCAGAGGGCGACCCCCCAGTTGGTGTGGTCGCACTGGTAGTCGGGGTGATCAACCTTTGAGTTGAGGAGTTCCATGACGAGGACGACGTCGTGCTCCTCTGCGAGGGGAAGAATGCGATCCAGTCCGGCGCTGCAGTTGTCAATTCCCTCCTGGTCTGAGAGCCCTTCACGGTTCCCGCTGAAGGTGATGACATGGGGAGTGCCGGACTCCGCAGCGGCGGGAATGAGTTCGCGATAGATCTCTACCAGAGTATCGTGGTGTTCCCGGCGGTTGAAAGCCCGCTCGATGCAACCCAGTCCGCTCTCGTGTTCCGGGGCAGCGGTGACCGGACAGGTGAGACCGAAGGATTTGACGGTGGCGACTTCATCCGGATGAAGGAGGTCGATGCCCTTCAGTCCGAGATTCGCAGCGCGTTCGGCGAGTTCCCCGAGGGAGAAGGTGTCGAAGCACCAGCGGCTGACGGATTGGGAGTAAGGCATGAAGAAAGATGGGTGGAATCAGTCGTGTTTCCGCCAGGGGCGGAAATTGACGAGCAGGATCCCGAAGATGGTGCCGCAGACGAAAGTCAGGATGACAAGCAGGGAGAGAGGGACCTCGATGTCCCTGCCCATCAGGTCGATGGGGATGGGGTTCCAGTTGAGGGTTGCCACGATGATGAGGACCGCGGTAGCCACGAGGAGTAATCCAATGCGGAGCTTGGCCAGGAGAGAAGTTTTGCCCTCGGGCGCCGGGTCTGCGATGGCAGGTGAATCGGGTTCTTCCCTACTCATCCATGAAGATTCTCATGAATGGATGGTGGTGTCGAGCGAGGTTCGGACAGGTCGTGGCCCTCATAATCTCTGGCCCAGGGCAATATTTCTCCAGAAGCGGAAAGGGGGGCAGGCCTCCTCTCAGAGGTTATTTCCTATGAATAGCCAGCCTTCCGGAATTGTCATGAACGTGGCTCTGGCACTGTTTCTGTGGTCTTGTAGCGATCATTGTGGGGCTTTTGGGCAGCAAAACTGAGGTGATGCGAAGCTTGACCAGATTGCGGGGGCGCTAAATATTTCCTGCCGCCCCCTCGCTCCCAAAATTCTGGCCCAGATAGGGCGTTGTTTTGCCCCGCGTCATGCGGGGCTGATTATCGAAACCAATATGCAAGAGAGCCAAAGCCGTCTTCGTTCCTCAGGAATGCCCCGAAAACAGGGGCTTTATGATCCCATCAATGAGAAAGACTCTTGTGGGGTAGGATTTCTTTGCCACCTGAAAGGTCAAAAATCCCACAGCATCATCGAAGGTGCGCTGGAGATGTGTGTGAACATGGACCACCGCGGAGGGTGTGGATGTGACGCCAACACCGGTGACGGTGCCGGGCTCTTTTTCCAGTTGCCGCACAGGTTTTTCAAGACGGTGTCCTCCGATCTGAGTATCGATCTGCCCGGAGAAGGTCGCTATGCGGTGGGATTCGTTTATCTCTCGCCTGACGAAACTGCGTGTTCCAAGGCGATGTCAATCTTTGAGGAGATTGTTCAGGAAGAGGGACAGACTGTTCTCGGGTGGCGTGATGTCCCTGTGAAAAGTGAGATTCTTGGGGAGGCCTCCAGGGCCTGTGAGCCTCTGATGAAGCAGATCTTCATTGGCCGCAGCGATGACATCGGCGAGGATCAGGATTTCGAGCGCAAGCTTTACGTTATCCGCCGCCGCGCTTCCGATGCAGTTCGTTACAGCGCCCTGGATGGAGGGGATTTCTTTTATTCGGCGACTCTTTCAGCCCGGACAATTGTCTACAAGGGGATGCTGACCACCGGACAGCTTGGGGAGTATTTCCCTGACCTGCATCATCCTGACATGGAATCTGCGATGGCCTTGGTTCATTCGCGCTTCAGTACGAACACCTTTCCCAGTTGGCCCCGTGCGCAGCCCTTTCGCTACATGTCGCACAACGGAGAGATCAACACGATGCGGGGTAACGCGAACTGGATGCAGGCAAGGCAGCAACTGCTCGACAGTGGGATCATGGGCAAGGATCTGGAGAAGATTCTGCCCATCATTCGCGATGATGGGTCAGACTCCGCGATGTTTGATAACTGCCTTGAGTTCCTTGTCCTTTCCGGCCGCTCGTTACCGCATGCCGTCATGATGATGATTCCCGAACCCTGGGAAAAGCATGAGCACATGACGGAGACCAAGAAGAATTTTTACGAGTATCATGCCTGTATGATGGAGCCATGGGACGGGCCGGCTTCGATCGCCTTCTGTGATGGGATTTCCATTGGCGCCGTTCTTGATCGGAACGGTCTCCGTCCTTCCCGCTACTACGTCACGTCTGACGATCTCGTCATCATGGCCTCGGAGGTTGGAGTCCTCAAGGTCGATCCTGCCACGGTGGTGAAAAAGGGCCGCCTCGAGCCCGGACGAATATTTCTGGTTGATACGAACAAGGGGCGCATTGTGGGAGATGAAGAGGTCAAGGAAGAGATCGCTCAGGAGTTCCCCTACGGTGAATGGTTGAGCGCCAATCGTCTCCACTTTGATGAGTTGGCTGAAGTTGATCCCGGAGAGCGAGTCAGGGGGCATGATCTTATTCAGCGTAACCGGGCATTTGGATACACCTTTGAAGACAAGAGGTTCATTCTAGGGCCTTCGGTTGAGACCGGAAACCAGCCTCTTGGATCGATGGGGAATGATGCTCCGATGGCCGTGCTTTCGGACCGCTCCCAGCTGCTCTATAATTATTTCCGCCAACTCTTTGCGCAGGTCACCAACCCTGCGATCGATCCGATCCGCGAGGAATTGATTACCGCCAGTGTGACCTTTGTAGGCTCGGAACAGGACATTCTCCATCCTCGGCCGGAGAATTGCCGGATGATCAGACTGGAGAATCCGATCATTGACAGTCCCTCTCTCGCGGCTCTGGAAAAGATTGATCGTGCTGGCTTTAAAAGTCAGACAATTCCGATTCTCTACACCTTTGAGGGGGAGAATCCGGAATCCGTAGAGGAGGCCGTTCCAGGTGATGCCGGGCCGCTAGGTTCTCAAGGCGTTGTTTCCGGTTCAAATTTGGAGCAGGCGATGGACCGCCTCTTTGCTGCTGCTGATTCTGCTATCAGCGAAGGGGTAAACATTCTCATTCTTTCGGATCGCGGAGTGGATGAGAGACACGCTCCCATTCCGGCTCTGCTTGCAGTGGCGGGACTTCACCACCACCTCATTAGCAGAGGCACCCGGACGAAGGTTTCCCTGGCGCTCGAATCCGGCGAACCGCGAGAAGTGCATCACTTTGCAGTGCTCCTCGGGTATGGTGTCGATGTCGTGAATCCGTATCTGGCCATCGATACGATCGCCACCATGATTGATAACGGGGAGCTTTCCGGTGACTACGACAGCGCAATCGCCAGGTATCTCAAGGCTTCCATTAAAGGGGTGACCAAGACGATGTCGAAGATGGGGATCTCGACTGTTGCCAGTTATCGCGGAGCACAGATTTTTGAATGTGTCGGTCTTAATAACGAGGTGATCGACAAGTATTTTTGTCGCACGGCATCGCGGGTGGAGGGTATCGGCCTGGATGTGATCTCCCAGGAGGTGAAAATCCGTCATGATGACGCGTTCAAGACTCGTGAAGTCGAGAACGAGGCGCTAGATGCCGGAGGGTTGTACCAGTGGCGTGCCGATGGGGAACGCCACCTCTTCAATCCTCAGAGCATTCATCTTCTGCAGCAGGCTACCCGTCTCGGAGATTATGAGCTTTTCGGGGACTACAGTGAGCTGATCGATAACCAGTCGCGGGATTTCTACACCTTGCGCGGACTGATGGATTTCAAGTTCGATCCTGAGAAGGAGATCCCTCTGGAGGAGGTCGAGCCTGTTTCCGAGATCGCCAAGCGCTTTAAAACCGGTGCCATGTCCTATGGTTCCATTTCCAGGGAGGCTCACGAGGCTCTCGCGGTGGCGATGAATCGGGTTGGCGGGCGCTCCAACACAGGGGAAGGAGGAGAGGATCCGGCGCGTTTTGAGCCTCTGCCCAATGGGGACTCCAAAAGAAGTGCCATCAAGCAGATCGCAAGCGGACGTTTCGGAGTCCACAGCCACTACCTCGTTAATGCCGAGGAACTTCAGATCAAGATTTCGCAGGGAGCCAAGCCTGGAGAGGGAGGGGAGCTTCCGGGTCACAAGGTTCTCCCCAAGATTGCGAAAGTCCGCGGCACGACACCGGGAGTGGGGTTGATTTCTCCGCCGCCTCATCACGATATCTACTCGATCGAGGATATGGCGGAGCTCATCCACGATCTCAAGAATTCGAATGTTAAGGCGCGGGTAAATGTCAAGCTCGTCTCCGAGATCGGGGTCGGGACTGTGGCGGCAGGAGTGGTGAAGGCGAAGGCAGACGTTGTGCTCATCTCCGGTCATGATGGAGGGACAGGAGCAAGTCCCCGTTCCTCCATTCAGCACGCCGGATGCCCATGGGAGCTTGGGTTGGCAGAGACCCATCAGACTCTGCTTCTTAACGATCTGCGCAGTCGGGTGGTATTAGAGACTGATGGTCAGCTCAAGACTGCCCGTGACGTGGTTGTCGCGGCCTTGCTTGGCGCGGAAGAGTATGGCTTTTCAACCGCTCCGCTCGTCACGCTGGGTTGCCTCATGATGCGGGTCTGTCACAAGAATACCTGTCCGGTCGGAGTGGCCACGCAGGATCCGCGCCTGCGAGCAAAGTTCAACGGTGCGGTGGAGAACGTGGTGAACTTCATGAACTTCGTGGCTGAAGGAGTCCGCGAGTTGATGGCCAAGCTCGGCTTCCGCACGATCGATGAGATGGTAGGGCACTGCGATCGCCTGGAAATGCGCAAGGCGATTGATCACTGGAAGGCAAAGGGCCTTGATTACTCTAAGATTCTTTATCAGCCGGAGGTGAGTGATCAGGTGGGGACCTACTGCACCCAGAAGCAGGACCACCTGCTTGACCGGGCCCTGGATAACACCACTCTGCTGGAGCTTTGCAGACCGGCCCTGGAATCTGGTGAGAGCGTTTCCGCCGAGCTTCCCATCATTAATACCAATCGTGTGGTGGGCACGATTACAGGGGCCGAAATCAGTCGTCGCTACGGTGCCGAAGGGCTTCCCGAGGATACGATACAACTGAAGTTTACAGGGAGTGCTGGCCAGAGTTTCGGGGCATTCTGTCCGAAAGGAATGAGGCTTGAGCTGGAAGGGGACGCTAACGACTATTTCGGGAAGGGCCTCTGCGGAACCAAGGTTGTTGTCTACCCTCCAAGGAACTCTCATCCTGATTTTGTTCCTGATGAGAACATTATTGTTGGTAATGTGGCATTCTACGGTGCGACGAGCGGGGAAGCCAGTATTGCCGGTGTAGCAGGAGAACGCTTCTGTGTCCGCAACAGCGGAGTGCATGCGGTGATTGAAGGAGTGGGTGACCACGCCTGCGAGTATATGACTGGTGGATCGGTAGTCTGCCTTGGTGGAACCGGGCGCAATTTTGCCGCCGGAATGAGTGGTGGTGTTGCCTACGTGTATGATGAGAACCGTGACTTTGAGTCCAAGCTCAACCGGGCAATGGTTAATCTCTATCCTTTGATCGAATGTGGTGACGACGAGATCTCTGAGGTCAGGGATCGGATAGAGAAGCACGTTGCTCTCACGGGAAGCAGGAAGGGAAGGAAGCTTCTCGATGACTGGAGCAACATCGTGCCCAGGTTCTTCAAAGTGCTTCCGGCTGATTACGAGAGGGTTCTCAACGCCATCAAGAGAGCCGAAGAAAGTGGGCTCGAAGGGGAAGCGGTCATTCTTGCGGCATTCGAAGAAAACGCCAAGATCGGAAACTGAACCAGAAACCAATCCAACAGGATCGTGGCGCGGTGATCGGCGTCGCGTTTCAGCACAGAGCGACTCGCGCTCTCGTCAGGAAAACAAATTTCAATGTAATGGGAAAAGCAACAGGATTCTTAGATACCGAACGGGAAACGATTCCGAATCGCCCCCCGCTTGAGCGCATCGGCGACTGGAAGGAGATTCACGCTGATCGTTCGGACGAGAAAGTGATGGAGCAGGGTTCGCGCTGTATGGATTGCGGTACTCCCTATTGCCATACGGGGCTTCTTATTTCCGGCATGGCAAGCGGTTGCCCGATCAACAATCTCATCCCGGAGTTTAATGATCTCGTGTATCGCAACCGCTGGCAGGAAGCACTCGAGCGTTTGCGTAAAACCAACAATTTTCCGGAATTTACCGGGCGTGTTTGCCCGGCTCCTTGCGAAGGGGCCTGTGTGCTCGGCTCCATAGAGCCCCCCGTGACGATCAAGAATGTTGAGTGCTCCATCGTCGACCGGGGTTGGGAAGAAGGATGGCTTACGCCTCAGGTTCCTGCCATGCGGACAGGAAAGAAGGTTGCGGTGGTTGGATCCGGTCCCGCAGGGCTTGCTTGTGCGGATCAGCTTAACCGGGCCGGTCATCAAGTCACAGTGCTTGAGAGGGCGGACCGGATAGGAGGATTGCTCATGTACGGGATTCCCAACATGAAACTGGATAAGAGGGAGGTCGTTGACCGCCGTGTCAGCCTCATGCGCGAAGAAGGAGTTGAGTTTGTGACGAGCGTCGATATTGGAAAAGATCCGGAGTGGTCGAAGGAGCGATTGACCAGGGAATTTGATGCGACGGTCCTTTGCTGTGGGGCCACCAAGGGACGGGATCTGCCGATCGACAACCGGGACGCGAAGGGTGTCCATATGGCGATGGATTTTCTCACCGCTAATACGAGTCACCAACTTGAGCACAATTTCGATGGAACCAATCCGGAAGAACTCAACGCGACCGGGAAAGATGTGGTTGTCATTGGAGGGGGCGATACAGGAACAGACTGTGTCGGTACGAGCCTTCGCCAGAAATGCAAAAGCGTTATACAGCTTGAAATCATGCCCATGCCGCCCATGGAGCGGGCTCCGGATAATCCCTGGCCGGAGTGGCCCAAGGTCTACACCCTCGATTATGGTCAAGTGGAGGCGCAAGCCGTGCAGGGGGAAGACCCCCGCAGGTATCTTGTGATGTCCAAGCGCTTTATCAGGGACGATGATGGCAATGTTTCTGGTGTCGAGGTAGTGGACATCACCTGGGGGAAAGATGAAGCCGGGCGATTCACTCCGGTTGAGACGGAGGGAACCCTGCGCATTCTGCCGAGTCAGTTAGTTCTCCTGGCGATGGGGTTTCTTGGTCCAGAGCAGGAGATTGTAGAAAGCTTCGGACTCGAAACCGATGCCCGGAGTAACGTCAAGGCGGAGTATGAACAATACACCACTAATGTGGAAGGGGTCTTTGCGGCGGGAGATATGCGCCGCGGTCAGAGCCTGGTTGTATGGGCAATTAACGAAGGCCGGGGAGCGGCCCGGGAATGCGATCGCTATCTTATGGGGAGCACACAGCTGCCGTAGGGAAGGTCTGAGCGTGGGCCGAGATCCGGCTCAGCCGGAGGGAATGAAAGATTGCTGGTAAGAAGCGTCGTCCAGTCGGTGTTTGAGCCAGTCACTGGCGAGAATATCTCCCCAGATCGGATGGAAGAATTTCAAATCGGCGAAGGACTCGTCGGCCTCTAATGCTCATCTTGAGGGTGGGGCGATCCCTCGATGATCTGGTCTTATTGCCGGCCTCTATTCCACCGTGATGGTGATCTTCTTGGAGGTCACCGCCGGCTTGTGGAGAATGTGGGCAAAGTTGGCGAAGGCGAGCTGGAGAGTATGCTTGCCCTTGGGGAGGTCGAGGGTGACCTGGGTCTGGCCCTTGCCATAATGGAGGCATTTCCCTTCGATGGTGGGGATGGGCATCTTTGGGTCGAGTTCCGAGACGTCCATGTCGACGAGGAGGTGATGATGTCCGGTGTTTGGGAGGTAGGTGCCGGCGGGGCAGACGCCCATGCCCTTCAGACCAAAGCGGATGGTGACGGGCCCCTTGACGGTTTTGCCGTCCTTGAGGCCCATGATGTAGGCCCTGGCGCCCTTGGGCGATGGAGTCTCCAGCGGGTTGGGCAGCTTGGGAGCATCCTGAGCGGCGGCGATGAAGAGCGAGGCGATGAAGGCAATGGCAGTGAATGAGGTGTTTCTGATCATGGGGGGGGATGAGTTGTGTCCTGATGCTACAGATTGTCAACCGGGGGGCAAGTTCCGTCCGCCCGGAAGCGCAAACGTCATCCATTCTGCTTGGGATACGGGGTTCGGTCGGGAAGGCGAAGGACGGTCGGAATGAACAGGAAGACAAAGTGGTGCAGTCCTCCCCTCACAGGTTCACCTGCGTAATACGCCACTCGGTACGGGCGCAGCCGCGTTCGCGGGCGAGGGTGAAAAAGCGTTCGAGAAAGGCTTTGCCGATGCCTCCACCGCGGTGTTCCGGGCGGACGTAGACGTCCTCCAGCCAGAGCCCCGGACGCCTGGTGAAGGTGGAGAAGGAGGGGAAGAAGATGGCGATCCCAGCCAACCGGAAAGGAGACTCAGATCCGGTGGGAGCGGGAGTTTCGGCTACGAGGGCTTCCGCCCGGGGAGACTCACCGAAGAGGCCTCCCGGAGGTCGGTCGGGGTGGAAGTCACGGTGTGGGCCAGGTTTTCATAGTCGGCCAGTTGCCGGATCAGGGAGTGGAGTTCCTCGATATCCCCGGGGATTTCTTCACGAATCCTCAAATCAGGCCTTTCAGTTTTCAAGCTGGAGGCTCGAGAGGAAGAGCCCCTCCGTCACCTGCTCCGGACTAGAATTCACCAGCCAGAGGATCGGGTTCCAGGATGCCGAGGTCGACCAGGAAGCAGTCCACGGAACGCAGGGTGATTTCGTAGTTCTGCTGATGCGAGTTGTAGTTGAAGAAGGTATGGCCTGCGCCTTCGAACTCCATCAGTTCGCAGCTGTTTTTCTTTTTCGCGTAGCGCTTGGCGAATCTGGTCACCAGTTCTATCGGAATGAGACGGTCGTTTCGACCGTGGTAGAGTTTGCAGGGGGGCAGGCCAGCCTGTGGCAAGTGCTCGGATGGACTGTATTCCCTGGCTTCTTCCCCGGAGGAGAAGTTCCCGCCACCCACACCCTTGCGGGTGGTGTTGACAAGGGGACTGAAGAGGAAAAGGGCGGAAGGACGAAAGTTCTCTCCGGGTTCCTTCCCGATTTCAGGGAGAGTGGTGCAGCAGAGAGCGAGATGCGCACCGGACCCTGCCCCAGCGAAGACGACATTCGCGGGATCGATACCGAGGATGGTAGCGTTCTTGCGGAGAAAGACCATGGCCATGGCGGCGTCCTCCAGGGCATCGACGGGGGTGCCTTCACCCATGGCGGCGACACGGTACTCGATGCACATGCAGACCGCACCGCGGGTGGCGAAGTGGAGGGCGTGGGGCACGAACTGGGTGGGCATGGAGAGATCCCACATTCCACCATGGAGGAAGAGAATGACCGGTGCTTCCGCGGACTTGGGGTCATGTCCGGGAGGAAAGAAGAAGTGGGCCGCGAGATCCCCGCCGGGAGAGTGGAAGTAGATGAACGAGTGGGCCTCCTTGAGAAGTTCCTGATCGCGTGCTTCGCCGATGGGGGGTGCTTTGACGAGTTGGTCGATCACGTGGCTGCCGGGATGGAACGATGCGGATTTTATTTTTCATTCCGTGCGGAAGATGTCCATAGTTTCCGTCATGATCCGATCGCTTTTGATCCTTCTGGGAGTAACTTCGCCCCTGATCGTCCTGCCGGCGGCTGCGAAGCAGGCCGACCCTGCCCTGACCAGGCATCTCGATGCAGTCTACCAGCACTGGAGGCATGCAATGGTAACCAGGAATTTCCGCAAATGGAAGGAGCACACCGCAATCCATCGCAGGACGGCCATTGTTAACCGCATCCACTCCGAGCGTCGGTCAGTCGCGTCCACGCTCTTCAGTCTGCCCACGCCGCCGCCTGATAATCGCACTCTCAAGTTGCTCGATCTGAAGGTGAAGGGCGTGACAGCAAAGCTGATTTACTTCGGGCCGGTGGACTTCGGAGTAGGAGGCAAGCCACCTAACAACCTGCTCGTGCTGTCCTTTGTGAAGGAGGGTGACCGATGGAAGTACGATGCCGCGGATTACGTTAATCTGGCCAGTCTTCCCGAGGCGCGCCGGCAGTTGGAGTCAGGGGACTACAGTCATCTGGGAAAGCCCGAGTTTCTTCCGGAGGGAACGGTTGAGCAGGCCCCGGTGGTGCTGCGCGCCCCGGTGAAATACATTGCTAAGACCTATGTCTACTGTCCCGGACGCGAAGTGCGCGTGATGGTCAACGGGATAAGCCGTCATCTCTATCAGAACACCAAGGGATCCGAGGTGATTATCGGAGGAGCGCGAGACGGACTTAACGAAGTGCAGTTCACGGTGAACAATCTCCCGGGAGGGCAGGGTAGTGAACCGCTCGCCATCCGGGTTTATCTCATGTCGCAGGTGGCGGGGGTGAAGCCGATCAAGATCTTCGAGTATCAAGTGGAGGAGAAGGGAAAGGTGGAGCCGGCAGCGACGAAAAATTTCGTGGTTGGCCCCGCGGAGGCAGGGCGCTTGCTAGGTCAGTGAGGGGGAAGAGGATCGGCGGCTGGTTGTCCCCGGGCCCTACTCCTTGCGGTTCTCCTTCATGAGGGGAAAGGTAGCAGCCACCCTGAGGGGGTCGGGGGCGGCGAGGGGCAGTTTGTTGCCCTCTTGATCAAGATAGTTTTCAAAGGAGAGGGGTACCACGGTGAGGCAGATATGGGGATCCTTGTCAGTGCCCGTACGGGCTGCGTGCAGGATGAGGGCACGGTGTTCCAGGAACTTGAGGTCGAATTGATGTCCCGTGGAGAAGAGCCCCGCATCCACGGGAGACTTGAGGGGTAGGAGAAGTTCGACAATGACCGGGTAGGGGCTGGGGTCGGCCAGTTCATCGGTCCGCACCACGGCTTCCAGACGGGAGACCAGGCCGGGATGGAAAAAGTCCTCCTCGGTGAGCGCCCGGGTGCCGGTCAGGCGGTAGGTGCCTTCAATGTAGTGAACGACTTCGGGCTTGGTGAAGTTGGTGATGTAGTTGCGCTTGTAGTGGAGGTTGTGGGCTTCGATCTGCTCGTTGTCGAGGGAGTAGAACTTGGCGAGAAGACCCTGTGGGTCAGCGCTGGTGCCCTCCGGAGCCTCGATAGGATCGTAGGCCACCACCGGGGTGATGCGGCCGAGCTTGCGAAGCGTTTCATAATTCCACGTCCGTTCGGGAAGACTGAAGAGAAAGAGGCAGAAGCTCCAGCTCGCAACCGCGAAAGCTCCGGCCAGAAGTTGGGCCAGGGTCCACCAGAACCAGGGTGGGCGCCGCTTGATGAATTTCTTTAAATCGTCGGACCGGGCCATGAGGAGATCAGGAGTCGGTCATCGTCCTGTGCGACGGAGATATGGAGCAGGGATGCCAGCCCACGCAGGGCAGCTCTCAGAATATTTCTGCAATCCGCTACCGTGTTCGGGGAACGCGGTGTGGAGGGAGAGAACCATTACGGGGATGGAGTCTCTAGCAGCAGTTCGTGCTGTTGAGGGAGGGATCGTGACCTGGTTCGAGCCCTTCCTTCTTCGCCTCAAAGGAGGTGCCGCAACCGCAGGAGCGGGTGGCGTTGGGATTGACGACCTTGAACCCGGAGTTGGCGAGGTCGTGCGAGTAATCGATTTGGGCTCCCCGCAGGTGCTCCAGACTGTCGGCGGCGAGGAAGATACGCGCACCGTCCTGTTCGATTGCCTTGTCGCCCTCTGTTTTCTCGGACACCTGCATGGTGTATTGGAAGCCGGCGCAACCTCCACGCTCGACCCCCAGTCTGAGTCCTGATTCTTCGGAAGCTCCCTTTTTCTCGAGGAGCGCTTTTAGTTCCTGGACGGCACTTTCTGTGAGCGTGATCATGGCGAATCCGGGGAGAAGATGGAGCAGGGAGGGGCGATGTGCCAGCGCTAGTTTCTGCGGCAGCGGGAAAAGAGAAGAATGACCGGGAAGGCCTAGATAAATCTCAACTCCCCGCAGTCAGTTTTTCAAACCGCGGGGAGCTGGATTCCGGCATTTGAGATTCATATGGATCCCGGGAATGAAAGTTGAGAACGGGGTCAGAAACTGTGGTGGATGAGATGAAATTGAACCCCTGAGGGTAGTCATGCCATTTCCAATGCCCATGGATCCGTCGTAGAGAGAGGCCAGAGGCCCGATGTGGACGGGCTATGTGATCAAGGATATTCTGCCCTCAGCCCGTGGCAGAAGGAAGGGAGCGGAGGGTGATTTGAATCGGCGCGGGCGGGATAAGCCCCTAGGCTCCGCTCATGCCCCGTGTTCACGTCATGCCCGACGCCCTGGCAAGCCAGGTAGCGGCCGGGGAAGTGGTGGAACGGCCGGCCAGCGTGGTGAAGGAACTGGTGGAGAACAGTCTTGATGCGGGGGCGAAGGAGTTGCGGGTGGAAAGTCAACGAGGCGGGACGGCCCTGATAAAAGTGAGCGATGACGGATGCGGGATGGATCGGGAGGATGCAGTGCTGAGCCTGGAACGGCATGCTACCAGCAAACTGCGCGACAAGGAGGGACTGACGACGATTACGACCCTGGGGTTCCGGGGGGAGGCGCTGCCTTCCATTGCGAGTGTCTCACGATTCAGTCTCACCACCTGCGAACACGGGATGATAGCCGGGACGAAAATCGTGGTGGAGGGTGGCAAGCTGTGTGATGTGCGCGATGCGGGATGTCCGCCGGGCACGACAGTGGAAGTGCGCGACCTCTTCTATAATCTTCCCGCCCGGAGGAAGTTCCTGCGCAGTGAGGCAACCGAGGCGGCTCATATCGATTACCAGGTCCGGCTCCACGCTCTGGCCTGTCCTGGGACGCGGGTGATCTGCCGCAAGGAGGGTCGGGTAACCTTTGACGTGGCGGCCACCAGTGACCGGCGGGTGCGCATTGGCGATCTTACTGGCCGCCAGAATCTCGGGAAGTTGTGGGAGGTGCCGCATCTGGAACATCCCGGGATGACGGTGAGCGGTTATTTGTTGCCCCCGGCGGAGGCACGCAAGAGCCGGCGCGGGCAGTATCTCTTCCTCAACGGAAGACCGGTGGAAGACCAGGTGGTGTGGAGGGCACTGGCGGAGGCGTATCGGGGGACTCTGGTGTCGGGGCGCCACCCGGGGGCCTGGCTGTGGCTGGAGATGGATCCGCTCCTGGTTGATGTAAATGTGCATCCTTCCAAGCGGGAAGTGAGGTTTCACCGGTCGGCTGAATTGCGTGCCTTGATCCTGGAGGCGGTGGAAGGCGCCCTGCGCGGAGAGGGAAAAGGATCCCCTGGTTCGCCTGGGAGAGGAGGCAGTCAGGAGAGCGGAGGGACTGAAGAGAACCCTTCGATCGGAGGGAGTTCATCCGGGAGCCAGAGGGTGGAGGAGGAAGCAGAACCGGCCATTTCCGGACCCGAGTCTTCCAGTGCGGTGTCCTCCCTGCGAGAGGAGCCAAGTTTCCCGCCCGGTCCGCAGGCCTGGAGAGCGGAGGTGCAGGAGGAGTTGCCCCGCGAAGAGGAACAATCCGGAGAGCCGTCCTTCCGGGTGCTGGGAGTCCTGGAGGGTCGCTATCTCCTCCTGGAGGCCAGCGACGGCCTGGTCCTGCTGGAGGGAGAGGCCGCGCGTGAGCGCATCCTCTTTGAAAACTTTCTGGAGGGGGCGAAGCAGGCGACTGCGGAGTCGCAGGGATTGCTGGTTCCGCTCCTGCTGGAACTGGAACCCCGTGATGCAGATGTGGTGTTGCGGAATGCGGAGAACTTCCGGGAATCCGGAATGGAGGTGGAACCCTTTGGGGGCGTGACGGTACAGCTTCGGAGCGTGCCGGTTCTCCTGAGTGCGGCGGATCCACGATCCCTGCTCCTGGATCTGGTGGACGAACTTGTGCACAGTGCGGAGGGCAGAAGCGGTCGAGTGCTGACCTTTGAGAAGTTTGCGGGGGAACTCGCCAGGGTGGGAGCGCGTGGAGAACGGTGCAGGGTGGAATCAGCGCAAGGCCTGCTCGATCAGCTTTTTGCGTGCGATTTGCCCTATTGCACTCCGGGGGGGCGACCGACCCTGGTCCAGTTCTCTTCCTCCGAGTTGCGGCGCAAATTCGGCAGATAGACTGCCCCGATCCGATTCGTGAGTATTCGAGACCCGGGCCCGCATTTCCACGTTGAGCTTGCGGTCGGGCGTGGGCCTGATACAAATCAGGCCATCGAATGGCCGACAAGCTGACCTATATAGAGGCAGGTGTTGATACGGTGAAGGCCGCGGCTCTGGTTGGCGATATTCGCACCCATGTGCAGCGCACGCAGAAGCAGCGGCAATTAATGGGGGGCTACGGGTTGTTCGCGGCGGCCTTTGAGCTAAAGGACTACCGGCAACCGGTGATCGTGACCGGGTGTGACGGGGTGGGAACCAAACTTGAGGTGCAACTCAAGTACGACCGCATCGAGGATGCCGGGAAGGATCTTGTGGCCATGAGTGTCAATGACATCCTCACCACGGGGGGCGATCCGTTGATGTTTCTTGATTACATCGGGGTGGCGCAACTCGACGAGGAACGTATTACCCGTCTGGTGGGAGGGATGGCGGATTATCTCGAAGAGTGCGGTTGCATCCTGGCCGGTGGAGAGACTGCCGAGATGCCAGGAGTGGTTCCGGAAGGAGTGGTGGAGCTTTCGGGATTCTGCATTGGATGTGTGGAAAAGGACGAAATGATTGATCCGGGCTCCATCGAGCCGGGCGACGTTCTGGTTGGGTATCAATCTGACGGGGTCCATGCCAACGGGTGGAGCCTGATCCGCCGTGTGCTGAAGGAATACGGGGAGGAGTTTTCCCCGGAGGAGGTGGAGTCCCTCCTGCCGCCCACCCGGTTGTACTATGACGTGGTCAGCAGCTTGCGGGAGTCCGGCCTGCGGCCCAGGGCGATGGCTCACATCACGGGTGGCGGGCTCCCGGAGAACCTTGAGCGGTTGCTCGGTGGTCGCGAACTGGGATGTGCACTGGAGGTTCCCCGATGGGACAACGCCGCGGTGCAGAAGCTCCTCCAGTTTGTCGATGAGGAGAGCTGCTGGCATACATTCAACATGGGATTTGGTTGGGTGGCGATAGTGGGGCAGGACCAGGTCGAACAGGCTGTGGCGGCCGGACCGGGTGGCGTGGTGCTCGGGGTGGTCGATCAAATTCCCGGCATACGGGTGGCATCCAAATGCTGATTTCTTCATGAGCGACCACCTGAATCACGAGTGTGGGATTGCGGTGGTTCGCCTGCGGAAACCGCTCGCTTATTTCCAGGATCGCTACGGGGACGCCCTCTGGGGGTTCCGCAAGCTCTTTCTCCTCATGGAGAAGCAGCACAACCGCGGCCACGACGGGGTTGGTGTCGGCTGTGCCAAGCTCGATATGCCGAAGGGGCAGCCCTATATCTTCCGCCGTCGTGACTCGGCCCGCGACTCCCTGGCCAGGCTCTTTCGCAGGGAACTGAAGCAGGTCAACAAGCTGGATCGAAAGGGGGCATTACGCCTCGATGACCCGGATTCGCTCAAGCGCAGGTTCGACTTCGCCGGCGAGGTGCTCATTGGCCACCTGCGTTACGGAACCTCGGGAGAATTCGATTCCGGTTCCTGTCATCCCTACCTGCGCCGCAGCAACTGGCCCACTCGAACGCTGATGGTCATGGGGAATTTCAACATGACCAATGCGCGGGCTCTTAATGAGCAACTGATTGAGCGGGGTCAGCATCCGGTGTTCGGGACCGATACCCAGACGGTACAGGAGGAGATCGGGTTCCACCTCGACGAGGCTCACACCGACATCTACCGCCGCCTGCGCGACGAGGGCGTGCCCGGTCAGGAAATTCCCGACCGCATCTCGGCGGAACTGGACGTGAGCAGGATCGTCACCCAGTCTGCCGAAGGCTGGGACGGGGGCTACGCCATCTGCGGGGTGGTCGGTAATGGAGATGTCTTCGTCATGCGTGATCCCCACGGGATCCGACCCTGCCACCGCCTGGTCACCGACGAGGTGATTGCCTTTGCCTCCGAGCGGGTTCCGCTCATGACCGTGTTCGAATCCTCCCAGCAGGAGGTGGAAGAGCTGGAACCGGGTGTGGTTGCCACCATCAAGAACGATGGAACGATGAGCGAAGTTCGTTTTGCGCCGGAGACGGAGAAGCGGCATTGCTCCTTTGAACGCATCTACTTTTCGCGGGGCAATGACCCCGCAATCTATCAGGAGCGCAAGGCAATGGGAGCAGCTCTCACGGATCAGGTGGTCGAGTCCATTGACAGGGATTTTGGTGCGGCGGTTATTACCTTTATCCCCAACACGGCGGAAACCGCCTGGTATGGCCTGATGGATGGGCTGCGTCAATATCGGCGCGACCGGGTGCGGGCGAATATCCTGGAGGCTGCCCGGTCCGGCGACCTGGACGAGGATCTCCTGAACCATCTCATCATGCACAACTGGCCCCGGGGGGAGAAGATCGCGCACAAGGATATCAAGATGCGCACCTTCATCTCGCAGGAGAAGGGCCGGGCACAGCTGGTATCGCACGTTTATGACATCACATACGGAGTGGTAGGGGAGGACGATACGCTGGTGGCTCTCGATGATTCCATTGTGCGGGGCACCACTCTCAAAACCTCGATTCTCAAGATCCTGGGCCGCACCAATCCCCGCAAGATCGTGATCTGTTCGACCGCTCCGCAGATCCGTTATCCGGATTGTTACGGAATCGACATGTCGGAACTTGGCAAGTTCATAGCCTTCCAGGCGGCTATCCGCATGCTGGAGCGGGACGGCCGGCAGGTCCTTATCGAGGAAGTGCACCGGGAGTGCATGGAGGAACTCCGCAAGCCCTGGGCCGAGATGCAGAACTGCGTGAAGCGAATCTACGAACCATTCACGGCAGAGGAGATCTCAGCGGAGATCAGCCGCATGGTCTATCCGGAGAACAGCTGGCAGGGCGAAGTGGAAGTCATCTACCAGACCATCGAGAACCTGCATGCCTCCCTCGAGGGACCCTGCGGGGACTGGTACTTTACCGGTGATTATCCCACCCCGGGAGGCTATGCCACCGTCAATGCCGCCTTCGTGAACTGGAGGGACGGAGTTTCCGGGCGAAGTTACGACCTGCCGCTGTAGGAAAACCGGGAAAGCGGGGAGAGCTTCAGGAATCCGCTCTGCCCGGCCGGATGGGATCGCTCCGATCCTGTTGTGCCGGCGGTGAAAGCATGAGAAAGAAGGGAAAAATGGGAAGAGACTCATTTCAGAACGATTCCGACGGGGCAGTGATCGGAACCGTGAATATCCGGGTAGATCGAAGCTGACTCGATGCGGTCGAGGAAGGAGTTGGAGACTCCGAAGTAGTCGAGGCGCCAACCCACATTGCGTTCCCGGGACTGCGCCCGAAAGGACCACCAGGAGTAGGCATTCGTGGTTTCGGGGTGGAAGTGCCGGAAGGTGTCGGTGAAGCCGGAGGCCAGGGTTTGGCTGAAACTTTCACGTTCCTCATCGGAAAAACCGGCTGACATGCGATTCTGCCCGGGTCTCGCAAGGTCAATTTCCTGGTGAGCTACGTTCAGGTCGCCGCAGAAGATCACAGGCTTCCGGCGACTGTTCTCAAGATGCTTGAGATAATCACGGAACGCCTTGTCCCACTCCAGACGGTATTCGAGCCGACGGAGTTCGTTCTGCGAGTTTGGTGTGTAGACATTGACGAGCACGAAGTCGGCGAACTCGGCCGAGATGACACGGCCCTCGGAATCGTGCTCGTCGACACCCATGTCCATGAAAACCTCCAGTGGTTCCTGTCTCGAGAAGATGACAGTTCCCGAGTAGCCCTTCTTCTCGGCGGAATTCCAGTAGTTCTTGAAGGAGCCCAGTTCGAGTGGAAGCTCCACCTGCTCTGGCCGGGCCTTTGTTTCCTGCAGGCAGAAAACATCGGGATCTTCGGCGATGATGGCTTCTGCGGCTCCCTTTTTGAGTGCAGCGCGGATCCCGTTGACGTTCCAGGAGATTAGTTTCACGGGGGGAAGTGAAAGGGAAAGGGAAGGGGTGGCTAAACAAAAAAAGAAAAAAGCCGCGGATCTGGCAGATTCCGCGGCTTGGCTTCTGAAGGGTAGCCAGCGATTAACGCTTGGAGAACTGGAAGCGCTTGCGGGCACCGGGTTGCCCGGCCTTCTTGCGCTCCTTGGCGCGGGGATCACGGCGCAGGTGGCCGGCCGCCTTGAGCGTGCCGCGCAGTTCCAGATCCATCTGCGTGAGGGCGCGTGCCGCCGCGAGTTTGATGGCTCCGGCCTGTCCCGGAAGGCCGCTGCCCCGGACAACCACCTTGAGGTCAAACTTGTTGACCAGATTGGTGGTCTGGAAAGGAGCGAGAACCTGGTTCTGCAGGGGAAGGGTGGGGAGATACTCCTCGAAAGGACGATCGTTGATGATGATCTTGCCGGAGCCTTCAGTCATCCAGAGGCGGGCGACGGAGGTCTTGCGGCGACCGGTGGCGGTGTAGATGGTTTCAGTGGCGGCCATGGAAGTAGAAGGTTTTCAGGTCAGATGTGAAGGAGCTTCGGATCAGAGCGCGTAAGGCTCGGGTTGCTGGGCATCCTGCTCGTGTTCGGGGCCAGCGTAGACCTTCAGCTTGTGAAACTGGGCACGGCCAAGTCGGTTGTGAGGGATCATGCCGCGGATGGCCCGCTCGATGAGCAACTCGGGTTGGCGGGCCCGGACCTTCTTGGGAGTCTCCACCTTCTGCCCTCCAACATATCCCGAATAACTGGTGTAGATCTTCTCTGTTTCCTTGTTCCCGCTGAGGCGGACCTTCGCGGCGTTGATGATTACGACATGATCACCGGTGTCGACATGGGGAGTGAAGATTGTCTTGTGCTTGCCACGAAGCAGGCGGGCGGCTTCCACTGCCACCTTGCCGAGGATCTGATCGGCGGCATCGATGAGATGCCACTTTCGTTCCACGTCGGCAGATTTGGCGGAAAAAGTCTTCATTACAGGCGTTTCAGGAGGGTTTGCTCAGAGGCGGGGAGGGCGGGCAAGCTAGGAGCGAGCCTCCCTGGTGTCAACGCTAATCCTCGGGGAAGCATGCCTCCCCGGAGGGAGTCATTCCGGATGCACAGCTTGGCGAGGAGGAGACTGGAAGCAGGAAAATCAGGGCAAGGTGGGGAGATTTCGATTGCGACTTTGAGAATATCAACAATGATGCGGGCAAGCGGATGCGCGCTTTGCGTGCTCGCTGAACCCAGGAACGAGTTATCGCAGGACCACCAAGAAGACGAAGGGGCGGAGGTAGACGCCGAAGGCGCCGGAGTGAATACAAGGGCCCCGGGAAGGGAGCTGACGGTGAGGACAAGGCCGTTGAAGTGGAGGGTACCATTTCGGCCGTGCTCGCTGGGACAATGTTCAAGGTGAAGCTCCCCAGCGACCACGAAGTGCTGGCGCATATTTCCGGCAAGATGCGGAAGCGGTTCATTCGCCTGGTGGTGGGTGACAAGGTCAAGATGGAGATGTCTCCCTACGATACCTCCAAGGCCCGGATCGTGTATAGAATCGGGTAGCGACGGATGGCACCGGGAGTTGCTGGTGCTGGAGATCCCGATTGTCTCCGGTTCAAGGGGTGGCGATCTTCCCTGGTCCTGATGTCCCGGAACCGGCTGTCGGCAACGGATTCCACTACTCATCCCTGCCGGGATCGTAGAAAATCTTGATGTCGGCTTCCTTTGTTCCAAGGATTTGCTGGGCACGTTTCAAGGCGTCCCGGGTGGAGATGTTGGGGTTGCTCGGCCTGAAAAGGAAGAGGTTGCTTTCCCCCGTCTCGCGGTCGCAGTTCTCCTGGAGGACTTCAAGAACGCCGGAAAACTTGAGGACGCGGTAAACCTCACGGGTGGCGCCAGAGATGATGATGTGGCGGCCATCCCTGCGGGTAGAGCGAATCAGATCCTCCAGGGCCAGGACGCTGGTGGCATCGAGATGACGCGTATTCTTGAGACGCAGGATGATGATACGCAGATTGTCGTCGATAAAAGTGCGCTGAATCTGGGTGCGGAACAGTTCGGCGGCACCGAAGAAGAGATCGCCTTCGACATGAACGATGGAGATGGCAGGGTTGGGACGCTTGCGCTTTTCACCGAGTTCCCGCAGATCGCCGTCATCGTTCACCTCATATTCGATGAGGTAGGGATGCGAGGCCTTGCGGAGGAAGAGGGCCACCGAGAGGCCTACCCCGATGAAGATGGCAGTGTGGAGCGGAGCGAAGAGAGCCGCTACGAAACTGACGATCAACACCAGGGCATCGTCGCTGGTGGAGCGGAGGCAGATTCGGATGACACGTGGTGAAATGAGGGACCCAGCCACTGCGATGACGAGTCCGGCGAGACAGGCTTTGGGGATCTGTTGGACGAGGGGAAAGGCAGCGAGGAGGAAGATGCCGATCACGCACAGGATGCCGCAGAAAACAGAGGCGAAGCGGGTGCGGGCGCCGGAATCGTAATTGAGCGCCGAGCGGGTGAGGGAACCGGAGGCCGGCATGCCGGCAAACAGTCCCGCAGCGATATTGGCTGCCCCTACCGAGAGCATGTCCTGGTTGACATCCGGGCGGTCACCGGTGCGGGAGGCGAGTGACTTGGACATGACAGTATTCTCGAGAGAGGAGAGAAAGGCGATGGCGAAGGCCACGGTGGAGAGTTGGGCAATCTTCTCGAAGAGGCCTGGTTGGAAGAGGACGGAAAACTCGGGTGCGAGGGAGCGGAAGGAGAAGTTCTCGAACTTCTGGATCTGGTTGAAGCCAAGATCGGTCATGTTTCCAAGGATCCATGCGAGAGCGGAGAAGAGAACGAGAGTGAGGGCGAAGACGGGGACGCGCTTGAAGCGGGATTGCAGGATCAGGTAGCAGAGCAAGGTGCCAACTCCCAGGCAGAGAGGTTGCCAGTGGAGGGAGGGGAGGTTCTGGATCAGGCGGTCCAGGATGGTCACAAAGGTGGTCCCTCCGCCTTCCATTTCTTCCGCGATTCCGAGGACATGCTTGAATTGGTTTGCGATAATCAAGGTTGCAGCTCCGGCAATGTAGCCAACCAGGACGCTGCGGCTGATGAACTGCAGGAGGTCCGCGAACTTGAGTAGAGCGCCCATGATACAGAAGGCTCCCACCATGAGACACAGCAGGGGCATCAGACCGATGATCTCCTCTTTCGAAGTGGCCATCCCCGGGATGAGGAAGAAGGAGAAAATCATGAAGGCAGTGGCATTGGTCGGCCCCAGGATGGTGTGGCGCGAACCCGAGAAGAAGGGCGCTACGATTGCGGCGACAGCTGAGCAGGCGATGCCGTATACGATGGGAAGCTCCGCGATGGCGGCATAGGCCATGCCCTGCGGAAGGGCGAGAAGTGCGACATTGATGGAGGCACGGAAATCCTGCCGGAACTTGTCAAACGTATAGCGACTGAGGGGGCCGCGAATGGGCAGGGGGTCAAGCGTGGTTCCCGGGTTGTTGCGCCGGGCCCGGCGGAGACGCCGGAGGAACTTGCGCAGCGGACTCAGTGACATCGAAAAGGGAGGGGGAGTGAAAGGTCTAGCGGAAGCTGGCACGGCGGAAGAGCCAGAGTCCAAGGATGAGGCAGAGTGCGTTGGGGAGCCACAGGACGGTGATGATGACGGAGAAGGACGCGTCCGTGATCTGCTGGGCAAAGACCAGGAGACCGAAATAGATGGCAGCGACAAAGAGACTGAGAAGGAGGCCGTTGGAAGTTTCCCGGCGGCGGGCGGAGATGCCGAGGGGAATTCCGATCATGGCAAAGGAAAGGCACGCCATGGAGAACGAACGACGTTTGTGGAGTTCGATGTTCAGTTCCTTCTGGAAGCGGTCTTCCCGGGTGATGGAGTTTTCCAGTTCCTCGATACGCTCGGGGGAGAGGACGGCAGGCAGGGAGTAGTCATTCTCATCAAGGCCCGGTTCGAAATCGGTTCCTGTGGGATGCCCGGCGGGTCGGGGCGGAAGCTGGCCGTCAAGTTCACTTTGACAGGCTTTCTGCCGGGCCTGCGACTCGGCGATACGGTCGGGTGCGTCGGCATTGGTAATGTCGGATGGCTTGTTCTTCTTCTTTCCGGTAGCGGAAAAGTCGATGAGGACAGGTTCCATTTCGGTGGCCCGGATGGGAATGGGTGAGGTTTCATCCGGGTCTATGGAGATCTCGATGAAGGGGTTGGAGAGCTTGAGGCGAAGCTGTTTCTCCTCCTCGTTGACGTAGAGGTCGACCTCCTGGGCGAACATGTAGGCTTCAAGGTTGGCGTCACGCCCCTGCCCGGTGAATTTGTAGATGTGAAGGCCGTGAATGAGGCCGTTCCCATCCTGCCCCTCGGCGTAGACCCTCTGATTCGGAAACCGGGAAATGACGACCCGCGGTTGGATCAGCTTGCGGGGATCCTTCCTGACCGCCTCATAGATGAGGTTACGGGATGCGTCCTTGGCCCGGGGAGCAGCAGTTCCGGTGAGCCACCAGCAGAGGCCGGACAGTCCGGCTCCCACCAGGATGACGGGGAAGGCCACCCGGCTGAGGCTCACTCCGGCCATTCGAAGGCCGAGCAGTTCGTTATGACTGGAGAGGCGTCCGAAGCTGAGGAGGGTGGAGGCCAGAAATCCCCAGGGCAGGGTGAACATCAGGGTGAAGGGGATGATGAGCAGGATGAAGCGTCCTATGAGATCGAGGGGAGCACCCTGTTCCACCAGAAGCGGTCGGATTTTCCTGAAGAGCTGACCGAGGAGGAGGACCACGGTGAGCAGGGAAACCCCGAAGATTGTGCCGTAGAGGACCTGCCAGCCAATATAACGGTCCGCGATACGCATTCTACTACGTAGAGTCTACTTTGCTTCGAGTCCGGTGACAAGCGGAGCTTGCGCCGGGTCAGGAACGAGTGCGGATTTCCTCGAAGACCTTGTGCGAAAAGTAACGCTCCATGCGGTCGGGGAAGACGGTGACCACCTGGGAATCAGGCCCGAGTTCGGCGGCTACCTCCAGCGCGGCGGCAAAATTCAGTCCGGAACTGGGGCCCACCGGAAAGCCGAGGCCCCAGAGTCTGCGGGTCAGCTCAAGGCAGTCACGATCACCGATTTCCCATTCGCGCAGCCTGTCACACTGCCACTGGGCGTAGATTTCGCTCAAGCCTTCCACCACCCCGGGGACATCGCTGCTGAAGCGCAGGCTGCAGCACTCGGCATTGGCTCCGAAGAGGGCAAGGTCACGCGGAATGGCGGCGTGGGCACTGACCGGGCAGCCGGCCCCGGCAAAGGCCTCGTAGAGACCGCGCAGGGTGCCACCCGTCCCCACCCCGCTCACGACCGCGTCAACGGTGCCCCCGGGGATCTGGCTCAGAATCTCCGGTCCGGTGTGGAGGCGGTGAGCCTCGGTGTTGTCCTCGTTGGCGAACTGCCTTCCCAGGAACCATCCCTCCGAAGCGCTTGTTTCCCCGGCGGCACGCAGCACCTCGGGCATGCCACCCCCAACCCGTCTCACCTCGCCGCCATAGGCCCTGATGATCAGCTCGCGTTCGGAGGTGGCGGTGTCCGGGATGAAGGCCACGAAGTGCAGACTCATCTGGCTGCAGGCCAGAGCGAAGGCAATGCTGGTGGATCCACTGGAAGCTTCAGCCACGGTATCACCGGCTCTCAATTGGCCCTGGCGCCAGGCTTTTTCCAGGATGTGGCGTGCAATGCGGTCCTTGGTGGAACCGCTCGGATTGAGGAACTCGAGCTTGCACCAGATTCCCGACCCGGTGGTATCGTATTCTGCTCCAACGGGTTGTCCGTCGCCGAGGGAAACCCGCACGAGCGGGGTGGGGTGGATCTGGTGCAGGTAGGAGTTGGCTTCCGGAAGCACGCGGGAGGATGGCACGGACCGGTGGTCGCTGGCAATGGTGGTCAAGGATCAGAAACGTTGAAAAAAAACGAACGCGAAGTCGGTATCCTCTGCAAGGGCTAATACAGAACATTAGATGACCAAGAAGCAATTAATGGGGGGCGGGCCAGCTGGTGCTTTCATCGCTCTGGTCCTGGGGATCTCCCTGTCGGCAACAACCTCGGCCGAGGTTCTCATCCTTCAGCCCGGTCCGGGCGAGGGGAAAGACACCTTTGTCTGGAATCGCAGCGGCTCTCAGAATCAGGACTTGTCCTCATCAAACCGGCACTGGACCCAACACAACACCGGTTCGTGGTTCAGCCGTGGATACTATGAGTTCGACCTGTCAGGGATGGATTCTTCCGCTACCGTAGCGAATGCTGAACTGATCCTCTCGCATCTGATTTTCGCACAGAACCCATTTCCCCTGCCCACGTTCTCCTTCACCCTGACAGAGATCGCTGCTCCATGGGACGAAGCCACCGCCACTTGGAACAATCAGGCCACTCTGGGAACCGCCTTCTCAACAGTTGACGAGGTTCACCTCGCTGATCTGAGCGAAGATCCATCCGTGCAGCCCAGGTATTCCGGGCAGTCGACCATCGACCTGACCGATCTGGTCACGGCCTGGCATGAGGGAACGCTCCCGAACAATGGGTTTGCATACTACATGGAGACTTCCTTCGGGTTTCATGGAGGGGATCACTACATCGTTTCCTCGGATCATGAGGATCCTGCTCTGCGTCCACGGCTTGCTGTGACTTACGTCCCGGAACCGGGGAGCAGCATTCTCTTCGCCACTGCCGGGCTCGCCTTTCTTGTCAGGCGTTCCCGGGGGGCTTCTCTGCCACGTCGGGTCTCCTGAGTTTTGAGGGTTTCGTTGGCCCGGAGGAAGGATAGCTCTACTCCATCAGGCGCACACGCTGGCGAACGTAGTTCGCCCCATCCGGTGCTGCGGTGCGAAACGAGAACAAGGCGGTCCCATCCTCGGGAGGATCGGTTCCCACGAACTCCCATTCATGGCCTGCGGGTTGCCAGTTCACCAGGTCGTCCGAAACCTCGACTTCAAAGTGCAGTCCGTCGACCGCAAGACTGCGGCGGAAGGAAACGACCACGGAGCTGTCTTCGGGATTGAACTTCACCCGGACGGTCGAGTCGACAGCTGTAGGCTGGTTCGGCGATCCGCCTTCAGCGAACTCAAGGAGAGCAACCCGTTGATCATGGTCGTCATCGGATTCGGGATCAGGGTTTCCGAACTGGGCGGCCCACTCCGGGTAGCGGAGGGTGTCCGTCCCCCCCGGCGTTCCTCCGTCATGAGCGCTGGGTTGCCAGCTCGCCGCCAGACCGTGATCCGGGCCGCTGAACGGATTGGCCAGAACCAGACTGGCTCCGTCACCGTCAGCGGCTTCCGACCATGGGGAATTGTCCCTGTAACTGAAATCCTGCACCGTGCTCTGGTCTGCCGCGATGAGAGCCAGGCGTTCGCCTCCATTGGCCAGCCCGCCGTCATCGGCAAATTCCCCGATGATCCGCGCCGCGGCATCCCCGCCGTAACGGAACTCGAAGGCCGCGGCGTCCCGGATCAGGAGAGCCCGCTCTCCAGGCTCCAGTCGCGAAATCAGGGCCCCGGAAAAATCAAACTTGAGGCCCGAGATGAACTGAAGTCCAGCGAGCGAGAGAGGGTCCTCCCCGATGTTGAGGAGTTCGAGATATTCAAAAAAGTCCGCGTCGTCGTAGCCATTCGCCAACTCCTCCGCACTGGGATCCGGCGGGTTGTACATGATCTCCGAGATCACCAGATTGGCTCCGCTCGCGATCTGATCGGACACCACGAGCGTTACGGTTTCCGGAGCGCTCCAGATCCGGTTGCGGTACGCTCGAGCGGTTATGGTCTGGGTGCCATTGATCACAAGGGGAGAGGACGGGATGACGCGGGTCACGCTCAGTTCGGGTCGAACCAGGAAGTCGCTCTCATTGACGTCGGAATTGAAACCGTGCAGGGCAAACACGTTGACCCCATCGCGCAGATGCTCCCTCGCAAGGGTGAGATCCAGGATCTCCGGCAAATGAAGCACGGTGGTGTCCCCGCCGGAACGTTCGGCATTGCCAGCAGTGGCGCTGTCCCATGCCAGTTCGGCGGGCTTCAGCAAGCTGCCGATTTCCACTCCATTCAGGTAGGCCACGAATCCGGCATCGCTGTGGATGGCAAGGATTGCCCTGACGATACGGTCAGGGTCGTCGAGTTCGAAGTGATAGCGGACATAACACGACGCATTGACGTTCTTCATCTCGTCGCCCACATCCGTGTCGATGAGTCCGGAGAGATCCCGTCCCGACTCGAAACCGATTCCGCCCGTTCCCTCGGACCAGCTCGAGTCGTCGAATTGACCGGCCCTCGCGGTCCAGGACAGTCCCAGTTCGTCGCTGGCCGGGACGTGATAACGACAGGGCGAGGTGTCGTCGAGTAATGTGGCGGTCGTGACCGTTCCCTCGAACGGAGTTGCTGAGAGTGACACGCTCCCTCGCGTGCGTCGCGGGTCACTGCCATCGGTGGTATAGTAGACCGGACCGTCGGGCGATCCCATCACGAGTTCGAATCCGGCCTCGGTCGCTCCGCCGACGGAATTGAATGACGGGGACGCGTGGTATTGCGCATCGAGCCAGTCCACACGTGCCTTCAACCAGCCCTTCATGTGAGAGATTTCAGCCGCCCAGCCCCGCGATTCAGGAGTGGCGAAGTTTCCACCGTTGGGAGGATGCTGCCTCCATTTCGCAAAGTTGCGTCGCTGGGCTTCCCGGATCTCATCGGCCATCCCGTCGATCACGGCGTAGAGGTTTGAGAGGGAGAATTCTCGTTCACGCAGCTCAGCCCACCGGTCGGTGTGGCGTTGGCGGATGTCAGGATAGTTGGCCCGCGATGCATCGGCGGATGGACCGAGAAGATGGCCGTACCATGGATAACGACTGTCAAACCAGGTCTTGCTGGAGACTGTTCCCACCGCATTGACTCCTCCCTCCCAGGCGAGCGGGTTGTCATCCCGCACGTCTTCACAGCCAAGACTGCGGTCGTAATCCCAGACCGGACCGCTGACGATCTTGCCGCCACGATCCTTGTAGAAGAAGGCGCTGTGCCGTCCCCAGTCGATATTCAGCGCCAGAATGTTGAGGTGGTGGTGGTCAATCCACGAATCGACGTCCAGATAGTCCGAGAAGTGGAGGCGGGTGTTGCGGTTGATTCCGGATGGAATGTTGGTGAGGGCGGCATTTAATTCGTTGAGGTGGGTCGTGATCCAGGAGCGCTGGCGCGTAGTCAGCTCCAGGCCATCCGGATCGACCCCGGTAATCTGCCCCATCCCGGCAACATTCAGGGTGGGTTCGCCCGGATCGGGGCGGTCGTTCTTGAAAATGTATCCCCCGGTGATCTCGGGTTCGGTATCTTCCCACGGCATGAGGCGTTCGATGTCCACTCGATTTGGATCCGTCTCAATTCGCTCGATGAGCGAGTAGATGCCGAAGTAGTCGGCATTCGACACATCCGTGCCTGAAGTATCGCTGAAGACCTCGACGAATCTGGTGCGCGGCGCATAGCGTCCGATCTGGCGGCTGATTTCGTAAACAAACGGATTGCGAAGCAGGGTCAGATCCCACTCATAGCGGGCATTGAGAATCCAATCGGCCTCCCGGGCCAGGCCCAGCGGTTTGATGTTGCGATCCTCGTCGTCCCCATCACGCCAGGTTTCGACCGAGAGGGAGTACTTGGGCCAGTTGCCGGAACTGGATCCGCGTCTTCGAATCCCGGCTCGCGTGGCCAGCACGGGATCTTCCGTCAACAGGGTCCTGCCCGTTTCCGGGTCAGGTTCGAAGAAGAGCATGGAGACGGCCTTCCGGCTCGTTGAACTTGTGGAGGGGGGCGTCCCTGCCCCGTGAGAGGAAATCACGATGATTGGCAGGCTCGAGGAAAAGGCTGCCACGCTGTTCGCCAGCTTGAGGTAGGCATGAGTGGTAACAGCGCCCGTCAATCCTCCGGGCACCCAGGCCCGGGCACGGACCTGGGTGTTGGCTGAGACCGGGATCGGGCCGTGGTAGACCGTCGACCGTATTCCGGGCACAGTGCGATCCGTGGTGTAGCGGATGACGGCGCCGGGAGTGGGGCAGTGCAGCTCCAGATTGAACGGCTGGGTGAACATCCGACTGGTCTCCGAAAAGACGATCTCAGCGGGAGGTGGTCCGGAGACCGTTCCATTCCCACTCCCCGGAGTGGGTTGTTCGAAGTATCCCAACGCGAGGTCGAGGGGATTTCCCGGAGGAGCCACCCCATAGGAAACTTGTTCGAACTGTTCAGGATACTGCGGAGCAATCTCGCTGACAACGGTGACGCCATCCGGCGCCACCAGTGCGAGATACTCTCCATCACGATCGAGGGTGAAACTCGTGTGCAGCTCCTGACCGGTTCGATCCTTCCCGGAAGCGTAGATGACCAGATAGGAACCAGCCCCGATATCCACGTCGGGAAACTCCCACTGCATGAGGTTATTCCGATTGTTGGAGAGATAGTGTCCGAGAAGCGACTGCGGCTGTGATCCGGTATTGGTGAGCTCAAGCCAATCCGAGGGGGCGCCATCTTCGTCGCGGCGATTCTCGTCGGCAACGGCCATGAGTTCCGTGAGCACCAGGTCGGCAGAAGCCGTGCCCGGCAGTCCCAGCAGGATGGCCGCGAGGAGAACAATTCCCACGTGCTCCAATCGGGCCCGGGGGAGAAGGGGATGCCCGGGGATCATGCGGTGAGGGGGGGTTCCTGGAGGATCGGGACGTCCCGCATGGAGAGATCCAATCAAGTTGCCACCCCGGGGGCAAGCCATGTAGTTGATGAAAGGGGATTCCGGGCTCAATCTGGTAACGCGGAGACAGGATCTTCGCCGTCCTTTCCTTTCGAGATCACTTCCGGGCGGATTCGGTCTTCGGAGCCGGGATACTTGTAGACGAACTCCGGCTTCCAATTATCCTTCGGGAGCGTCTTGAAAACTGATTCCCAGCCAGGGGGTTAGGGCGCGATTGTTGGTTTCTCGACGAGAGCCACCACGTCCCTTGACTCCGGAGGATAGTGTCCCACCCGTTGCCGGAAGATCGCGAAGCCACGGGTGATCCGCTCCAGTTTGCTCTTGGTCTGGATCTCCCGGCTGCATAGGCTTCTTCGATGGGAGGCAAGGCGACAAGATGAAGAGGGCATCTCAACGATTTCCCGTCTGTGGAATCTTCTCTATCGGAGTGATGGCAGTTCTATTTCTGAATCTGGAGATTGCCGCCATTGCCGACGAGACGCCAGCTCGGGCAAAGAAGGCTGAGTCATCGCCGCCACCACTCGCTAGCAAGGAGGAGTACCGTAAGTATGGCATGAAGCGGGAGGGTGACCCCGTCCGCGGCAGGGTCATCTTCAACGAGAAACGGACGGCCTGTGTGATTTGCCATCGAGTAGAGACGGGCGAGCGCAAGGCTGGACCGGACTTGATGGCCGCCGGCGACAAGCTCGCCCGCGGTGATATCATTGACGCTATTCTCTGGCCGTCGCGGTCAATCGCCGACGGCTACGGGACCACGGTGGTGGAGACCAGGACCGGGGAATCATGGATGGGTGTGGTGAATGGTGCCACCGACTCACATATCGAACTCATCGGCGTAGATGGCAAACCAAGACGCATAGCCAGAGTGGATGTTCAAAGACAGCTGGCGAGCGAGGTGTCCCTGATGCCCGAGGGGCTTTACGCGGGGCTGAAGCAGCAGGAATTCGCCGATCTTGTTGAGTACCTGGTTAGCTTGAAACAAGAGGAAAATATCGCGGTGTTCCGAGCAGGAACTCCGGAGGTGATTCCGTCGACCGCCAGCCCTGTCACCCTCCGGCCGTTCCACGACGAGTCGCTCAGGTTCGTCTCGCCGGTTTGGTTTGGGCAGGTTCCCGGAAGTGAGGGCGTCTTCCTTGTCCTCGAACACAAGTCCGGGAGAATCTGGCGCCTGGAGAAGAACTCCGGAGGCGATCGAAAGACCCTCTTTCTCGATCTTGGCGCGAAGTTGAGCCGGGGCGGTGCCCGTGGATTGATGGGACTGGCCTTCCATCCCGCGTTCCAGGAGAACGGCCGCTATTTCCTGGCGGTTCATACCGTGGAGGAGGGACAGCACATCGCCCGGATCGTGGAGAGAAAGGCTGCTCCCGGGCTGAGGAAGGATTCAGGAGACCCTCCGCAGATCATCCTGCGGATCGAAGCCACCACCAGTTCACACACCGGGGGCGATCTCGTTTTTGGAAGCGATGGCTATCTTTACGTGGGGATGGGAGACACCGGTCCCCACGAGGATCCCCATGGACACAGCCAGAACATGGAATTGCTCAAGGGCAAGATGCTGCGCCTCGATGTGGATGGAAAGGAAGGCGGGCTCGGCTATGCCATTCCGCCTGACAATCCTTTCGTGGGAAGATCCAACGTGCGGCCGGAAATCTGGGTGTCCGGGCTGCGTGAACCCTGGCGGTTCAGCTTCGATCCGCTCACCAACGATCTCTGGGTGGGCGAAGTCGGCCAGGACCGCTATGAGGAAGTGACCATTATCCGCCGTGGGGAGAATCACGGCTGGAACGTGTGGGAGGGATTCGAGCGATTTTCCAATCAGTATCGCATCGAAGGCACCCGTTTTATCCAGCCGGTGTTTGCCTATCCTCGCAAACGCGGAAACTGTATCATTGGGGGCCATGTCTACCGGGTCGATCCGCAGTCTTCGTATTATGGCGTGTATGTCTTCGGCGATCACAACACCAGGCATCTCTGGGGGCTCACCCAGACCGACCGCCAGTTGAAGAAAGTCCTGAAGATCGGAACCTCCCCGCAGAAGATTGTCTCTTTCGGGAGATCGACCCGTGGTGATCTCTTCCTCGTGGGCTACGAAGGAACGATTTTCCGGATCGAACTCGACGAGGCCGTATTTGCAGAGTGATCACTGTGCGGCAAGAACTGTGATCCTTGGGTTGTCAAACTCGAGGTGGAGGGGCTTGCTTCCCAGAGGAAAGAGGGAGGCGGTTCTTCTCGGGGAGCACTCGGGCCTTTGCGAGTGAGACACGAAAATAAAACAAAGCGCCGTGATGACAGAATGGCGGTCGTGTGTTGGTTGCTGGCGGGACACGATTTCAGCAGTGACAGGAGGAATTCGTTTCTTCCGGCCGGATTGGTTGAGCCCTTCTGGAAGGCCCATTTCAAACTTCTGGTTTGTTGATCCCGGTCAACAACGGCAGTGACCTGAAGGTGTTTTCAGGGGGAAGGTCTGTAATGAAGGAACTGCACATGAATTTGACTCCCCGGCGTTTGTTGATCCTGGTGTGCACCGTTGTCCAGTTTGCCGCCATATTACCATCATTGGGGGAACTCTCGGTGGAGCAGAGCTGGAACGAGGAACACCTTGGGCTGACCCGGCAGATCAACCGCCTGAAAACTTCGGAAAAGGAGTGGCGTGATCGTCTCGCTGCGGAGGCACTGGATCTGCAGGCTTTGGTCCTTCCGACGGACAGGGATCCCCTTGATATTGTGCTCAGGAGAGCTTCTGCACTCGTTCACCCCCTCATAAGCCGGGGCCTCGCTGTCGACCGTCACTTTTACCTGAACGGTCCGGTCTTTCTTCCTGGCGATTTGCTTGCCGAAAGCCGCCGGGGAGACGATCAGACTCAACGCGAAAACGCTGACGATAGGATATCTGAGTTTCACGATGTATTACGCGGTGAATGGGAGGGAACTTGATACTCAATACGTCAGCTTAACACATGGGAGGTATAGAATCGTGCCAGAACGTGGGCGCGACCATTTCCCCATAGATCAGGAAATGACCCTGTTATCGGGTATTGCCATGAGAAGCGCTGTGTTTCATCGCCAACTCAAATTGCTGCAGAGAGAAGCCTCACGCGATACAGTCAACGGGGGAAAACTCGTTACCCAGCACGGCTTTGCTTGGGATGTGGAGCCACTTGTCCAAAACGCCCGCATAGACCCTGCGGAAGTCCACTTGCATCTTGAGATTGCCGCGCGCGTCGAGGTCCGAGAGGCTTGGCTGTGTGCCGTGCACGCCGGCCTTGACGCCGGGACCGAAAAGGAACATCGGCTGGGCCTGGCCGTGGTCGGTTCCTCCACTGTAGTTTTCGGTCGCCCGGCGTCCGAACTCACTGTAGGTGAAGGTGAGAACGCGGTCCTTGTTTCCACAGCGGGCCAGGTCCCTGTAGAAGGCCGAGACCGTTTCGCCGAGTTCGTCCAGGAGGACGTCGAGGCGGCGTGGTTGATCGGCATGAGTGTCGTATCCGCCGAAAGTGGCGATGCCCTGGGCGGCGTAGTAGGCGCGGGCGCTCAGGCCGCCGTTGATCATCCCGGCGATGGTTCGCACCGAGGTGCCGAACTGGGTGTCCGGGTAAGTGATCGGTGTTTTGTACTGGCTGGCCAACTCGCCGAGCCTGGCGCTGGCGGAGTTGGCATTGACGGCGGTTTGGGAAACGAACTGGAGATCATTCTCCGCTGAATTTGCCATCATCTTGTTGAGTTTGGTGTAAAGGGCTTTTCCCTTCGCGGAGTCGTTGCCCTTGAAACGGAAGGAATCCGGCGAGACAAAGCCGATGCCGGGGTGGTCCTTACCCATTACGATGAGCGGTAAACGGCCTGGTCCCACCGCGATGTTCAAGGCTGGATCCGGATCCTTGCAGGCATAATCGACAAAGCGTCCCAGCCAGCCCGTTCCGCCGGCCTTCCGACTCGAGATGCCTTCGGCGGCCGCTTCCCAGATCTCGCGTCCGGTGAAGTGGCTGAGGTTGAAATTCGGATAAGCAGTTCCGAGGACCACCGCCATCGATCCATCATCGTGCAATTCCTTGAATCTTTTCAGGCGGGGATGAAGGCCGACCTCGTCGTTGAGCTTGAGCACGTCCCTGGCGGGCACGCGCAGCACCTTGCGGAGGTCGTAGTATTTGTCGTGGGCATAGGGAGGCGCGAGCGTCAATCCGTCCGGGCCGCCGGTGAGGAGAAGCGAAACCACGATGCGATCGTTCGATGCTCCACCGGGAGCGGCCAGCGCGGAGCGCAACATGAAGTTCGGGAGGGTCGTGCCCATTCCGACAATTCCCAGGCCGCGGGTTAGAAAATCACGGCGCGTGGCGATGTTCATTTGGTTCATGACAGGATCTTGTTTCGGGTTCGTTTTCGTTTCTGGCTTTGCTGGGGCGGGCAGGACTCGTTCAGGTCATCTGGTATTCGGGCATGCTCAGCATGAGGACAAGGAGCTCGCGGAGTTTCGCGTTGAGTTCGGTGCGTTTCGCGGACCACTCCGAGCGGGGCGGCAGGTCTCCGAGGTGGGAAACCAGTTTCTCGCGCTTCTCCTTGTTCAAGGGGCGCGCCAGACAGGCCCTGGCAAGGAGGTCGACCGCCTTGCCGGGACCGTCACATTCCTCGTCCTTTTCCAAGAGCGCGAGGACGTCCACGCCGATTTTCTTCTCCGGGCGGCCTGCCGATTTGACCAGGTCTGAAACAGTGTTGTAGCGGATGAAGAGCCGTTGGGAGTTGATCCAGGAACGCCCGTAACGCCAGCCTTTGACATCTGGAGGTTCGAGCAACTGCTGTCCCATTTCCCCGGTGGCGCTGTCCAGGCCGGCATAGCTCGTGAGTTGATTTGCACCCAGGTCCCGCAACAATCCTACCACCAGTGCGACCGGGCTCTTGACCTGGTTGCCGATGGCGCGGGAACTGTAGAACTCCTCCGACATGAAGAGGTTTCTGAGGAGCGGCTCCAGTGCGTAGTTGTTGGTTCGCAGAACGAGGGCCAGGTTCTCCACGGTCTCCTTGGCGGGATCGCGGTAGGTGAAGTATTCAAAGAGCTTCCAGGCGATGAAACGTGAAGTCGATGGTTGTTTGAGAATGAGCCGGACGAGGTCGTCTCCCGTCCAGGGACCGGTCTGACCAAAGATCGTCTTGTCGGTGAGGTCGTGCTGGTTGTGGAGGAAGCGAAATCCGCCGCTGGCTTGATCCAGGTTGTAACCGGTAAGTGCGCGGGCGCCTTCGATGATGTCCTTTTCGGTGTAGCCCTGGTCTACGCCCATCGCGAAAAGCTCCATGATCTCGCGGGCGAGGTTTTCATTGGGTTCGCCCTTGAGGTTCTTGTTGTTGTCCAGGAAGCGGATCATGGCGGGATCGTGAACGATGCCGTAGAGAAGGGCTCCAAAGTTGCCTCCTGCGTTTTCCCGCAGGAACTGAATCTGTCGATGCAGGGTATAGCTGTTATTGACGACGCTGTCCTGGGTGGCGAAGTGCCCGTGCCAGAAGAGAGTCAGCTTTTCCTGGAGCGGACGGGGTGATTCCACCATGCGTTTCAGCCACGACTGTCGGAGCTTGGCAACCTGACCTCGCTCGACGGAGCGCCTCGCGCCGGCTGCGCGATTGCGGATGAGATCGGTCTGCACCTTCGCTTCCAGGAGATCCGGTGCGAGAGGAGGCACCGGATCGAAGGGGACTCTCGCTGCGGGTTGGCGGTAGTATTCCACCAGCTGCGCCACTGCCTTGTAGAGTCCCATGGAGTGGAGTTGTTTCACCTCCTGCGGGGTGCCGCCAAAGCCGGCCCGGACGAGCAGATGCCGTGCCTTGGCGTAATCCCAGTCATCTGGTGAGAGGGGTTTGAGTCCACCCATGGCGGCGGCTTTAAGAGGGTAGATCTCGGAGATTGCGGCTCCGATTTCGGCGTTCTTTGCCTCCTCGACGCTCTTTGCTGCGGCGATCTCTTCCTTGGCTTCCTGCGCCGCGAATTGTTCCAGCATTTTCACTCTCTCCGGATCGGTCTCCGCAGCGGCGAGCTCCTTGGCGATCCGGGCGGCCTCGCGGGTTTGGGTGACGAGTACCTGCATGTTCGCTCTTTGGTAGGTCGCCCAATGAGTGATTTCGAAAGCTCTCAGGGCTTCCAGTTCGTAGACCGCCCGCCGCATCGCGTCAGCGTCCGCGACCCCGGCCTTTTCGGCAGCGTTAGCCTTCAGATCCTGCAGGTTTCGCTGCGCAGTCGTCCTGGCTGCGGTCTTGTCGCGCAGAGCCTGGGCCGAGACCAACCACTCCCAAGCCGCTTTGTCGGCCGCCGTCGAATCGGGGACCAGTCGCTCAACCACTTTTCGGCTGGTGGCGATCTTGTCGCTCAGGTTCTTTTGTGCGGGCGCTCCCTTGGCGGCATCCGGGATTTGTTCGAGAGTCTTCCGGGCCTCCCGCAGGCTCAGCAAGGCACCCTCCGCTCTCCTTCGTTCAGAACGTGCGATTTCAAGGGTGGCAGCCCGGGCCATGTCTCTCGAATGATGCTCATCGTAGGCGGTTTTTTCCTCCTCTTGAGCCTGCTTCAGAGCGGCGTTGGCCTTCGTGAGATCGTCCTCATCCTGCCCAAAACCCACACCTGTGTAGCTGACCATAACCACGGCAAGCCACTGCCAGTTGAACTCCCTTCGCCGTTTCTTCATATTGAGATTCTGGTTAGATCGCCGTCCGAAAGGGGGGCGTCAATTGTTCGATATGATCGAACCTGATCAGTGCGCGGAGTCTTTGACTCTAATCAAGAGCTTGCAGAAAAACAACACGAGCGTTGTCGTCTACAATGAAAACACCTATTGGACCCAGTTCCTGAGTTTCTGCTCATCGAGCTTGTCCGGGTCCGGGTGGCCATCGCCTCAGTCAATGTTCGGAGTAGCAATTCCGATTACTGGAGCCTGATCGCAGGTGATAGAGTTGCGGAATGGAGAACAGGAAACCGCCTGACGCGGTGACCCTTCTCGTGATACTGTGCGGGATAGTGTTAGGGGTCTCCCTCCTGGAGTCCGCCTTTGATTAGCTCTTTCAATCATTCCGGACGCACGAGGGGAACCCTGCCCGCGGGCAGACCATTGCAAGTCCCGATCACTCCGGGAAAAAATCAGAGACCGTGCGAACGCCTTCTGGCTGCAATTCTGTCAGGAGTAACAAACAGAGAAACAGTTAGGTTTCATGTTGGCGTTCATCGCGTGCACGTTATCATTCCCTTGGTGCAGGCAAACGCTGAACAGCTAGCCAAGGTCTACGGTGTGAGAGGGTGTCTGGTTTCCCAGTTCCCCTTTCCGGTCTCAGAATTCAAATGCGCCGACATCGACCACACCAACCTGCGGGCGTTTCAGTTTCGTTGGGGGATGGGCATAATGGTAGAGCGGTCTGAGCGAGAGGCTGCCGGCAGTGCCGGGATCGATCCCCTTGTCGATGCAGGGAGACCCCTTCCTGAGCCGGAAGTCGAATCGAGCGCGGTCGATAAACAATGGGTCGCCGCCGGAGAAATTGCCCCCCAGCATCGCCTGCGGCCAGTTGCAGACCGTGCCGCGCCCGGAAAAGATGTTATTGCGGGCCACGAGCCGGAATCCGGCGGGCAGGCGCTTGGCGTTGATGAAAACCGAGGTGTGCCGGTTGTTCACTAGTGTGTTGTTCACCAGGTAAAGCGCCGAGCCTGGATGCAGGTTGCCCTCCTCACCGTAGGCCACCATCGTGCTGTTCCCTGTCCGGGGCCCCTGGCAAAGAATGTTCCCGACTAGAACGCTTCTCCCACCGTTGGGCAGGTTAATCACGTAACTGGACGATCCATCCTGTCCGTCGGAGAAGTAGTTGTAGCGGATGTGATTCTCTCTCGCCCGCGACTTGAGCAAGTGCCCCATCTGAGCATGGTGTGAGTTATTGAACTGAAAGATGAGCTGGTCAGCCTTGCTGATATAGAGATTGTGCGACCGACCATCGAGGCCGCAGTGGGAAAACTCGCAGTGCTCGATGCGGACTACGCCCGCGCCACCGAGAATCCCGTTTTCACAGTCGTGGAACCGGCAGTTGCGGATAGTGATGTCGCGTCCCTCGGATCGAATGCCCGCGCCATTCTTGTCGGAGACTCGCACGCCGGAAAACTCGATGTTTTCGATCGTGACATCGTTTCCGCTGACCACCCAGATTCCCTTTCGACCGTAGCTCTTCCCTGCAGCGGGAAACTTCGCCCGGCCCTTGCCGACGCCCCGCAAGGTCAGTTTGCTTGCGCGAATGAGGCAGACATCGCCTCGATAATTTCCCCGCGCATCAATTTCAATGGTGTCGCCGTCTTTCGCCACCGATACGGCGGTCGCCAACCGCGTGTGCGCCTGGCCGGGACCGACCCGCAAGACCGTCTCCATCGCCGCCTGCAGTGATTGCGATCCTGCCAACAGCAGTAAAACTTCCAGAATTGGGATCAGTACTTTCATTGCTGGGAGAATCCTGCTCCACCATTCTGATTCAGAGAAGTGCAGTCTTTTGGTGATCCCGCAAACGATAGGGGTCATTCAGCCGTTTCATCCCGGAAAGCAAGAGCGCCTCCATTTTCTTCAGCTTACCTGCGTGCTTTGGATCAGTCGCCAAGTTGCGCCGATTGGAAGAGCGAGGAGGTTTGCGTGTGATCGTAGTCCGTGACCCTATTTTTCAGTCCCGGCCGGAACGCCTGTCTCAATGGGCAGCTTCTGCTGGGGATGGCCGGCGTAGTTGGCATAGAAGGCTCCCTTTTCGATAACCAGACAACCGGCGGGACCGCCGTAGGCCTTCGACATGCCGACATCGATGAGGATGACCTTGCCTCCGGCCTTGGGAAGAATACGCCCGAAGGGGGTGTGGCCGAGGACGATATGGTTGACCGAATGGGTCTTGAAGATCGGCTTGACCTGTTCGCTGACACTGGCGTCATCTCCCTTGGCGAGGGCTCGGTGCCAGAGAGGTCCGTTGGAGTCCCGAGCCATGCCGGTGCCGGTATTGAGACCCTTGCGGATTCCTTCGTTGAGCTGATCCAGTGACATGGTGGCGTAGGGCCCGCCGAGGCCGCCGTGAAGGAAGAGCACATTGTTGATCTTGATGACGCCGTTGTGACCGCGAATCCACTTTCCGTAGACGCCCCCGGGACCAATCGCGGCACTATACTTCGCATTGTCGCCGAAGGCCTGCACCTCGCCCGGGTGTACGTAGCGCCAGTCGCCCCGCAGGATCATCTCCTCGTGGTTGCCGACGAGGCAGTGGACGTGGCCGCCGGACTTTTTTGCCTCGACCTCAAGCTTCATCAGGAGATCCATGGCCTTGCGCGAATCAGGTCCTCGGTCGAAGAGGTCTCCGGTCTGTACGAGGTGAGTCTTTCCGCCGATCCAGTGGGCATCCTTGTCGATGATCTTCGCCGCGAGGAGTGTTTTCAGGAACTGGCCGTGGTCGCCGTGGACATCGCCGATGGCCACGATGCGTGCGATGCCGTTCCATGTGTGCTGCTTGCTCTTTTGCTGAGCGGAAATCGCTCCGGAGGTGAGCGCGAGGACGAGAACTACGGCTGTGGGAATGTAGCTGGGCATCGAGGACCTCGTTTTCAGGCGTTCGTGACGCACATCATCTTCAACCCTGCTTCCCCTGATGTCAACATGTCCAGCTCCGCGGTTTCGCCGAAGGCGGGTTCATTTTCCGGCTGTTTTGATGGCGAAGAGATTCTTGTGCCCGAGGATGGAGATCGTTCCGGAATTGATGGGGGGAGCAGCGCTCTCCGAGCTCGTTTTTCAAGCCCACCTCGAATTTTGAGCCGGGGCGAATAACTGTCGTCACGCCCTTGTCGGAGACGAAGGAGGCCAGTTCTTACTGAAAGGAATCAGCTTTTTCGTCAAGGCGTCGGAACGGGCCGGCAGGCGGGAGGGGAAGTGAGGGTCTGTTAAGGGGAGGAGTGGTGCAGGCGCTTTTTTCCACGCGCCGATTGCTCCACCTGGTGGCGTAAGATCGATTTCTTCGCCCGCATCCCACCGATGGGGGGTGTTTTTTTCACGCCCCTCGACGACCGAACTGATCCCTGTTACATGAATCCGCATGACGAGACGTGTAATCCCCACTCTGCCCCTCTCGCTGAGTGCCCTCTTCACCGGCTGCGAGGGCAAGGGCAAGTCGGCGAGCGAAGCGGACGCGCAATCGCCGGGACTCGGATCACGGCGAATGGCAGGTGCTCTCGCCGGAGCGATCGTGGCGTGCCTTGTTCACGGCAGCGTCGCCGCCAGCGACTGGCCGATGTGGCGATACGATGCCGCCCGGGGGGCATCGACACCGCATGCACTGCCCGATTCGATGGAGTTGCTGTGGTCCCGGAAGTTGGCGCCGGCGCGGCCCGCCTGGCCGAAAACCCAGGACAAACTTCAGTTCGACATCGTTCCGCAGCCGGTGGTGATGGGAAAGCGGGTCTTCGTTCCCTCCACGGTGAACGACAGCGTGTCGGCGTACGATTCGGGAACGGGCGAACTGCTGTGGCGGTTCTTTGCGGATGCGCCGGTGAGATTTGCTCCGGTTGGCTACAAGGATCAGGTCTATTTCGTTTCGGATGACGGCTGTCTCTATTGTGTCAGTGCCGATGCCGGGACGCTTCACTGGAAGGTGAATGGCGGTCCGGCGGAGCGGAAGGTGCTGGGGAACCACAGGCTGGTCTCCAGCTGGCCGGCGCGAGGCGGCCCGGTTGTCAGTGACGGCCGGGTGTATTTCTGCGCGAGCATCTGGTCTTTCATGGGGATATTCATCCACGCGGTGGACGCGATGAGTGGGGAGATCATCTGGACGAACAGTGGCGATGGGATGAACTACACGGTGCAACCGCACGGCGCCCCCTCGTTTGCCTCGGTGGTTCCGCAGGGTCACCTTGTGATAGCGGGCGATCACCTGGTGGTGCCTGGCGGGCGCTCGACACCGGCGGTGTTCGACCTCGCGACCGGCAGAATGAAGCACTTCGTTTATGACAAGAAGAACGGTAGTCATCACGTGATGGCTGGGCGCGATCTCTACTTCGTGGCGGGCGGTGCCTACAGCATGGAAACCGGGCAGCGGGTATCGAACGAGAGTCCCCTGATGGCGGACCGCGACACCCTGGTATTTCAGGATAAGAAATCCATTTACGGACGGAGTGCGGAAGCGAAGGTAAAGAAGAAGGACAAGGACGGCAAAGACAGCAAGGGGGAATACAGTCGCGAAACTCAATTCGCCATCGACCCCCGGGATGGTCCCTACGGGGCCTTCATTAAGGCGGGAGACCGGATCTACGCAGCTGGAAAAGGCAAGGTGGCCGCCTATGATGTGAGAGGCGCGAAGGAGGAGCGGAGGCCGGTATGGATGAAGAGTCTCGAGGGGACGGTGCATCACATGCTGGCGGCTGATGGAAAGCTCCTGGTGGTCACCGGGGAGGGGAGGATCGATTGTTTTGGCGCGCGCAAAGCGGGGCAACCGGCAGCGGTTCTCCATGGCATTGCCGAAGTCGAAAGGCCGGCGGCTCCGGTTGGGGGGGATCGTTTCTCCAGACTGGTTGAAGGGCTGATGAAAGATCCGGGGTTCCGGAAGGGATACGGGATCGCTCTGGGTTTCGCGTCCGGACGTATGATTGCGGAGGTGCTCGACCAGTCGGATCTTCACCTGGTCGTCCTCGATCAATCGCCGGAGAAGGTCGATTCTGTCCGCCGTGATTTCGACCGCGCGGGGATCTACGGTATCCGACTCTCGGCGCATGTCGGCAATGTGGCGACGACCCGCCTGCCGCCTTACCTCGCCTCGCTGATCATCTGCGAGGATCTCGCGGCGGCTGGGTTTGAGCCGGGTGCCCGGGAATTCGTCGGGAATGTGTTCCGCTCTCTCCGTCCCTACGGAGGGATGGCGATGTTTTCGACTTCGCGCGCGCAGCACGAGACGATCGCGGGAATCGTTGCAGGATCGGAGGAGTTGAAACAGGGGCGGATCGATTGGAAGGACGGCGTGACACGGTTGATTCGCGAGGGCGCCTTGCCGGAGACCGACGACTGGACGCACCAGTATGCGAATCCGGGCCAGACCGTGGTGTCGAAGGACAAGCTGGTGAAGGCGCCGCTGGGCCTCTTGTGGTTCGGTGGGCCGGATCACGAGGGGGTGTTGCCGCGGCACGGTCACGGGCCGTCGCCGCAGGTGGCGGGTGGGCGCCTTTTCATCGAGGGGGCGGACATGCTGCGCGCAGTGGACGTGTATACCGGCCGGATGATCTGGCAGCGGGAGTTGCAGGGATTCGGGAGCTACTACAACACGACGTCACACTTCGCGGGGGCCGGTGAAATCGGCAGCAACTATGTTTCCCTGCCCGACCGGATTTATGCCATCCATGAAGGGAGAATCCTGGAACTCGATGCGATCACCGGGGCGACCCTGAAGTCATTCGTTCTTGATGAAGAGCGGAAGGAGGGCGAGCGCGCGCCGTACTGGGGCTACATCGGCGTGCAGGATCGGTATCTCATCGCCACCTCCTCTCCAGTGAACGTGACGGTGACCAAGGGGCAGGATGAGAAAAAGACCAAGCCCGCCGTGAAGAAGAAGTTGGACATCCTGAAGATGCTCAGGGAGGCCAAGTATGCGTCCGGCAGTCGACGACTGGTCGTCTATGACCGGCACACCGGCAGGTTGCTCTGGAAACGCGACGCGGCACTCAATTTCCGCCATAACAATATCGCGGTGAGTGAGAACACGATCTTCTGTATTGATGCGATCACGGAGGGCAAGCTGAAGAAGGCGGGTGCGGCCCGAGTGGCTCCCGATGCCAGACCCACCCTCCATGCCCTGGATTTGAAGACCGGGGTGGAGCGTTGGGCGATGAGCGAGAATGTGTTTGGGACCTTCCTCAACTACTCCGCGGAGCACGATATCCTGCTGCAGGCCGGCAGCAAGTACCGGGACCGGGCCGAGGACGACATCGGCAGGGGCATGATGGCATTAAGGGGCACGACTGGAGAGGTGGTATGGCACAACCAGAAACTGGAACACGGCGGCCCCTGCCTGCTTTGGCGGGACCGGATCATCACCAACGGTGACGGTGGGTTTGCGCTGGAGCTTCTCACCGGAAAGCGGACCGGTTGGAGCTACCAGCGGATGTATGGCTGCAACACCGCGATCGGCAGCGAGCACCTGCTCACGTTTCGCTCCGGCGCGGCCGGCTTCTACGACATGGCCGGGGACGGCGGGACCGGTAACATCGGCGGATTCCGTTCGAGCTGTACCTCCAACCTGATCGTGGCCAATGGTGTGCTCAGCGCCCCCGACTACACTCGCACCTGCTCGTGCGCCTATCAGAACCAGACATCGCTGGCATTGATCCATATGCCGGATGCTGAGTTCTGGACCTTCGGCGCAAAGCACGCAGCGGGTCGAATCGGGATCAACTTCGGTGCGCCTGGTGACCGGCGCGACCGGGAGGGGACCCTGTGGACGGATTTTCCGAGCGTGGGCGGGCCTTCGAATGATGTGAAGCTTTCCGTCAAGCCGCCGAAGCCCGAAGCTTTCCGAATTCATTCCTCCGTGATCCGCGGTGAAGAGTTGAAGTGGGTGGCGGCTTCCGGGTTGTCGGGCGTGGAGTCGATTTCCGTCCCGGTGAAACGAGATGGAACTTACCGGATCCGCCTCCTGTTCGCAGAGCCGGACGAGGATGCCAGGCCGGGGGATCGAGTGATGAAGGTCACCGTCCAGGGAAAGACCGTTCTGGAGGATCTCGATATTGTCGAGAAGGCCGGCGGAGCGTTGCGTGTGCTGGTCCGGGAATTCGTGGCCGAGCCTGCGGATGGCAGGATCGTGATCGGACTCGCCGCCCGTGCTTCGCGCCCGACACTGATCAGTGGAGTTGAACTGGTGCGGCGATAGACCTGGCGTCCGATGAAACAGCGCGGATACGGGAGCGTTTGCCCATGAGGGGTTGAAGAGCGACCGGTCGACCTTGGCGGCGACCGGCGCTGAACGGCAAGCCTGTGAAGGATCCGGGAAGGATGCTGAAATATCGCCTCCAGAAGGATCATATCATCAAGCCGCGGAGGAAACGGGGGCTTCAGCCCAGGAATGCCTGTCTTGAGGTGGTGGCGAGATATGGCAACGCTGGGAGTGTGAGATAGGGGTTCCTGCTTATTTTTTTTCACTCGCCAGATAGATTGCTGCGATCTCTTCAAAGGTTTTCCATTGCACGCTTCCTTTGGAGACCAGCGGGTTGAGGTGTTCCTTGAGCAGCTTTTCCCAGTTGGCCAGGCGCTCAGGGTCTCTTCTATTGTTCATGTAATTGTGCAGAGAATCATGCCAGTAGATGACGTTGACTTTGTTCGGATCAAGAGCAGTCAGCCGTTTGTCCATCCAGGGACGGATGGTGTCGAAATCAAGGACACTTCCCTTGCGAATCTGGGGCACGTGAGTGCCAATATAGAGGAGGGGTGGATGAGGGCCAGGAATCCCAGCG
>DLRK01000193.1 GCA_002501065.1 Akkermansiaceae bacterium UBA7890 | reverse complement strand
TTCATTGACTGCTAGTAAATTGCTTTCTCAGGCCGGGTTTCCTAGAGGCTGAAGGCCCGGGGAAGGCGACTGCTAGTAAATTGCTTTCTCAGGCCGGGTTTCCTAGAGGCTGAAGGCCCGGGGAAGGTGGGGGTGCAGGCACGTGGTTGGCGCGACGGATGAGATTGGCGAGCATGCCTCCGAGGTGGTCCACCCGATCCGTGACCTGCACGTCACAATGCTGCGGTTGATGGGACTTGATGACAACAAACTCACCTACTTCCATGGCGGCCGCTTCAAGCAACTCTCCCAGACTGGAGGCCAGCCAATTGCCGAATTGATGGGGTGAGCCTCACTCGCCTCGAACTACACGCCCATTCCCTCCCTTTTCAGGGCCTTCAGGAACCCTCTCCTGCAAAAGAAACCCCGGTCAAAAGGTGAGTCAGCAAGTCCGCCGACGCATCAAAAACGGAAGAACCGCCAATCCCAGGAGCAACGTCCCCGACGGCTCCGGAACCGTGGTGAGAAAGTCCTCGACGAGCGCGCGGTCGGCGTCGCTCAGGGCGGAGTTAAAAATGATCATCTGGCTCATGTCGCCGACCAAATCGTAGCCACTCGAGCTGTATGACCCCATGATGATGCCCGCATTGGCATCGACGTTGTTGGTCGGACTTCCAACAATATTGAGATTCGTCCCGTTGGCATAAGCGGTGTGGCTGTTGACGGTGATAACGGTGCTCCAGATGGTATCGATGCTATCGTAGACTTGGATGTCATCACCGGCATAGGTCGTGCCGTTATACATCTCCACGCGAAAACCGCCGCCACCATCGTCACGCTGATGCGATATATCGTTAGACCCGATGTTGTAGGCGTAGTTTCCAGAAGTGGCGAAGGGAGCATCTGCCTCATAGTGCCCGCGCCACAGGACGGTGAAATCTGTCGACTGGGCGTTGGAGAGCGCACCAGCGAGATAGCGCCCACCTGAACCGGGATCGGTAAACGTGAGTGTGCTGCTACCGTCATAGGAGATGTGGCTGTCGGCGGCGGTGCCGTGTCCGGTGTTAGTAACCACCATGCCAGATAATGCGTTGCCGTTGCCATCAACCGGAGTCCAGGAGTTCACCGTGCTGCTTGTGACGTTGCTTGTCGCAACACCGGTCCGACCGTCGTAGTGCGCCACCAGCGAAGCCTGGGCTCCCGCTGATAAGCCCGGGACGTCCGTAAACAAGGCCGCCGAAAAGGCGCACGGAGCAGCGCCGAATAGTCCGGCGAGAATGAACGCTCCAATACGGCGTGTCTTGTAGTGGATCATGCCCTCATGACCTCACAGAATTTAGCGGCGCGCAAGCGGATACTCCCAAAATCAGGCTCGCCGGGAGTTAGCTTCTCCCCGTGCCGACGAACTGCCTTGCAAAGCTACGCTCTTCTTAGAGAAGGACGACTTTAAAGAGCCGTGAACCGATCAGGGTCAGAGGCCCGGCGGGTGGCGGTAGAAGTAGGCGCTGGAGGCGTCCCCGTAGAGCGGTCGGACGGGCAGGAATCGGTTGATAAGCTCCAGTTTATCCTCCTCCGAGAGAGGGACGGCCGTTTTGAGGGCGATGTCCATACGCACCCCATTGTCACGATTCGAGGAGCCGTCCCCAGGTGGTTGCGGAGAGGCGATGGCATCAAGGCTGGGGCCGCCAAGGCCGAGGTAGGCAGCCCCACTCGAAGTATTACGGTAGAGCACGAAGAACATCCGACTGCTGGAGATCTCATCATAATCTCCCGTATAAGCTTCAGTGGTCTCGGTCTGGCCCGGAGATGCGGGTGCCGCGAGGTTGATGTAGGTTTTCTGCGAAGAGAGTGGTTCCAACGTCAGGAAGCTATAGGTGGGGGATGCATATGTCGTCCATCCGCTGGCGACCGCGATCGCTTTCATCGCCGCGGCCTCTTCGTTGCGATCCATCAGAAACTCGAGGAGCCCGGATCCATGGTTTGCGGAATTGAGGCCGCACCACCACAGATTATTGGAGCCGCCGTAAAAATCGAGGCCGTGGGCCTGCTCACCGAGGAAAAACAGCTCACCGGTATCGACGTGGTACTCAATCTCACGGTAGGTGTCGGATTCAAAGCGCGTGCGCAATACCACCCCCCGCGGGATCGCGGTAAACCCGGTCACCAGACGGAAGAATTCCCGCTCCTTGTCGATCTCCCACGACAGGGGTGAGGTTGCTTCCGCCTCGATGAACCATTCGACGAGATCACTCGAGGATAGCAGGTGGGCATCGGCGTTCCACGTCAGTTCGGCGAGGCCATCATGAATCGTGAGCTTGAGGGGCTCCAAGGGAGTCGGCTCAGGCTCCGGGGGCACCCCGGCGAGGCTGCCAAGATAAGCTTCGACGAGCCCGCGGTCTTCGTCGTCGAGGGCTGATTCGAAGATGATCATCTGCCGGATCTCGCCCACCAGGTCATAGCCGCCCGAGCTATAGGCCCCGATGACGATGGCCGCGTTTGCAACGACGCTGTTGGCCGGGCTCCCACCAACATTGAGATTCATCCCGTTGGCATAGGTGTCGTGCGTAGTGGCGGTGATGACGGTGCTCCAGACAGTGCCGATGCCGTCATAGGCTGTGATGTCATCGCCCGCATAGGTCGTGCCGTTATACATCTCCACGCGAAAACCGCCGCCGCCATCGTCACGCTGATGCGATATGTTGTTAAGCCCGACGTTGTAGGCGTAGGTGCCGGAAGTGGCAAACGGCGCGCCATCCTGATAATGGCCGAGCCAGAAGATGGTGAAGTCGCTGGTGCCGGCATTGACCAGGTTTCCCGCGAGATAACGACCGTCGGAATTCGTGCTGACATCGTCAAAAATCAAGCGGTCGCTGCCGTCGTAGGTAATGAGGTCAGCTGCACCACTCCCGCGCTGCGTAGACGAGGCGACCATGCCCGGAAGCAGCCTGCCGTCACCGTCCAACGGGGTCCACGATTCGACGACGCTGCCGGTAGTCGCGACCCCGGCGCGGCCATCATAGTGAGCGACCAGCGCCGCCCGGGCAGAGGTCGAGAGCCCGGGAACATCGTTAAACAGGCCTGCAGATGTAGCGGAGAGAGAGATCGAGTAAGTGACGATCGTCACCGATAAGAATCTGATTTTCATCGTTGTGGCCCAGATTGGATTGGAGCTTTACGGCAGAGTCGCAGACCCGCCCTATTTCAGGAAAACCTGCCTAAATTTTGACCGAAACCCCAGTTATTTTGGGAGCATTTTCCTCCTTTGGCCCATTTACTGCTAGTAAATTGCTTTCTCAGGCCGGGTTTCCTAGAGGCTGAAGGCCCGGGGAAGGTGGGGGTGCAGGAGACGGAGGCGGCGCCGGCGATGTGCACGGCTCCACCGGAAACGGTCAGGCCAGTGACACTCTTCTGGGAAAAATGCTGCGAATCGATGTCGAGGGCACGCCGGACCCCGGGTCGCCTTACGCCATTCCAGACGACAACCCCTTCCTGCTTGATCCCGGTGTTCCCGGTGAAATCTGGTCCTTCGGCCTGCGGAACCCATGGCGCTGGTCATTCGACCGCCAGACGGGTGACATGTATATCGCTGACGTCGGCCAATACAACTGGGAGGAGGTCAATTTTGTTCCCGCGTCCAGCGCGGGGGGGCAGAACTTCCAGTGGCGACAGGTCGAGGGATTCAATACCTTCGATGCCGGCACGAGTCTCAGCAAGGGAATCTCAACCGACCCGGTTCTGGAATATGACCACAATGTTGGAAGCTCCATTACCGGGGGCTACGTCTACCGCGGGACCCGCTTCCCCCGGATGGAGGGCGTCTATTTCTTCGGCGACTACAGCTCAGGGCGGATCTGGGGGCTCCAACGGGATCCTGCGGGGAAATGGCTCAGCAGGGAACTCCTCGACACCTCTTTGCGCATTTCTTCTTTCGGCGAGGACGAGGCAGGAAATCTTTACGTGGCTTCGCTCTCTAATGGCGTCATTCACCGCCTCAGCGATACCCGCGGAAAATACTATCTCAAAGTCACGGGCGGTTCATTTATCCTCGGCGGCCGGACACAGATCGTCTTCGGTTCCGAAATCGGGAAGCAGTATCAGTTACAGTTTTCAACCGACCTGCAGTCGTGGAGTGACTTGGGGCAGCCCCGGACAGCCACTACCCTTGAGTCCGAGCTCACCGCCACCCTGCCGGGACCGGTGCAGGCGGAAGCCTACTTCCGCGTCATGGAACTCCCTGAATGACCCAGGGGCGTTTCCCTGCACGCGCATCAAGAGATCAACGCCACTCTACCTCCCTGCGGAGGATGTCCGGGTCACCGTCCGGATTCCTTCTCCTCCGAGGGAACAGATCCCCGGCAGCCAAACAGCCCGGGAATGGCCAAGCCGAGAAATGGAAAGGCCCCACTCAAAGGTGTGTCCGGAAGGAGCGCAGAAGACAGTCACCCCTTCACGCTAGCAGGAGTAAAAGGAAAAGGACAAAGCCGCGGCTGATGAATGAGACAGGGGTTTTCTCCGCACCTCGGCACTATTTCGGCATCTCATGTGCTCTCCTTGGAAATCGATTAATAAAGATAGTTAACCTGCTCTACGCTGTTTTAATTTTCTCTCTGGTAACTCTGCTGTGGCCTGATAGCCCAACAGGACGTCTTGGCAGGCCGAGATCGGTTTAGACAGTTTCTCCCTGCTTGCTGACCACCCTCCAGACCTGAGGTCACAACCTCAAGAACACCATCCCAGCTAAAAAATGAAATCAGAGGCCACAAATCGGACCCACGCATCGATTCTTTTCACAACTCTGCTGTGTGCCATCTTGACAGTCCCCGCACAGGCTACCGTCTTTTTCACTGAGGAATTCAACGGCACGACCCTCGATCCGGCATGGTCTGCACTCGGTGACGCCGGCCACACCGGGCTGAACGGCAGTGGCGCCTACGTCCTGACCGATCCTCATGGGAATCCCGGAACCGAGCTTCGCCGGGATCCACTTGATGGCCCATCATCTTTTCGGGCCAGCGTTGTGGTCGCCGCCGATCCCTTTAACTCCGCTCCTTCCCTGGCTGACCCTTCGTCCAACAATACACGTAGCGACTTCAAATGGCGATTCTTCGGCCCGAACGGTTTCGCGGAGGTTATCCTGAACAGCTTCGGCGACATGCGACTGTTCCACCGGGACAACAGGGCTGGCGCGGGCGGGAACCTGGCCGGAAACACCAACATCGGTATCGCAGATGGCGACAGCCTCGAATTGATGCTCTCCTACAGCCAGGCGGCTGACACGATGGACCTTTCTTATTCCCTGAACGGGGACGCAGCAGTGCCCTTTTACTCCGGGGCAGGGAACGGGGACGGCTTTGGTGATTTTGCGTCCAACTTCATGGACGTTCAGGTCTTCAAGTGGGGCGCCAGCCCCGCCGATCAAGCCGTCATCGCAATTGATCGCTGGTCCGTCGTGCCAGAGCCTTCCAGCGTCGGAATGCTGTCCGTCGGGGCCCTCGGCCTGCTTTTTGGACGGAGGCGCAAGGCGGCCGGCACCGTCGCCTGAAGTTCCGCGCAACCTTGCCGCCCATTACCTTGTCGCCCGAACGGCCAAATGGCCGGAAAAGCCTTGGCGTTCCAGCCCCAGGCCCCCTATCGCAAGCTCTCCCCCAGCCCGGAAGTGGAGCATCTCAAAAAGAAACCATGAATATGACCAATTCATCAGATAGCCGATCCAGATTTTCCCTGCCTGCCTGCTTACCGATAACGCTTTTTGCGTTAGTGGGCATGCAGGCTGCAGTCGCGCAGGTAGACTTCCTGGACGAGTTCGACGGGCCAGACCTGGCCGAAGGGTGGACCATTCGTGATGAAAACAGTCCCGAGGCACACCCTGGATTCACCGGGGAAGGAACTTATGAGGTAAACGAGCCCACCACTTCGGTGCTGGGTCATGCCGGACTGAAACGTCCTGTCGAGAGCATCGAATCCTTCACCGTCGACCTCTACCTGCATTTTGAGGACTTCCAAGGCTCAAACTCGGATTTCAAGTTCCGCTTTTTCGGGGGTAAGTTCGTCGAGCTCGTCTACAACAGCTTTGATGATATCCGGGTTTACTCCGCTGAGAGGGGGGGCAACATCAACCGCATCAACCGTATCGGCATCACGGATGACACCCCGCTGCACTTCCGCTTCACCTGGGATGCAGAAATAGGCAAGGCGACGTATCTACTCTTCATAGATGGTGGAGAGCCACAGGAAATCGCCTCCACCGAGGGCCTCATGGAGTTTACCCCGAATGTCGTCGATGTCGTCATGTTCAAGTTTGGCGAGGGGAATGGCAACACACCCAAGATGTTCCTTGATCGCTTTGAGGTAAAACGCGGCCTGCCACAGGATCCGGACCTCCTCGATCTCGCCGTTTCGTCGGCTGGTGGAGATCTGCTTCTGGAGTGGGGAAGCAGGCCCCAGCACTTCTACCAGATTCGCACCACCACCGATCCGTCTCTTCCCGCCGAGGATTGGGAACTCGTGGAAGTCGAGGGTTCCACGGATATCGCTCACAGTGCACCCCTCAACACCCTGAGTCTGCCCCGCCCTGCGGATACCGCTCGCCTTTATCGGGTGGAGGAGTTCGAGTCTCCCCCCTTCGCGATCTTCTCCGAAAACTTTGATGGTGACGATCCGGGATGGACAACGGGATTCAACCCGGAAGATACCGCAGAAGCCACCACCTGGAGCATCGGTGATCCAGCGGGGGGACCTTTTACTGCTCCCTCGGGAGCATTCAGTGGAATGAACTGCTATGGCACGAACATTCTCGGAGACCATGGACATGGATCCTCGGTTTGGCTTCGCACTCCGGCGATCAATCTTACCGGGGTGACCGAGGCCACCCTTACCATGATGCAGTGGGTCGACATCGATAATTTCGAGGACCGTGACCTTGGAACCATCCGCGTGCTTGCGGTCGACACCGGGGCCGAACTGGCAGTTGTTGAACCCGGAATCACCGGGTTTAATACGGAGGGGTGGGAGGAGTATTCCACGGAGCTGCCACCGGCCGCTCTGGGACAGGAAATAGTGCTCGAATTTCTCTTTCAAAGTGACTCCGAAGTCACCGACCAGCCCGCGGCAGGTTGGTATCTCGACGACGTTACCGTGACCATACCCGCTCCGTAGTCCAAGGGACATGGGCACAGGCCCCGCATAGGTTCTTGCCCGCGGCTCAGTGAATGACTGCTAACTGCTAGTAAATTGCTTTCTCAGGCCGGGTTTCCTAGAGGCTGAAGGCCCGGGGAAGGTGGGGGTGCAATCTCTTGGCATACATGTTGCTTAACTATAACAGCGAGTACGGCAAAAAGTACTCAATCAAGG
>DLRK01000150.1 GCA_002501065.1 Akkermansiaceae bacterium UBA7890 | reverse complement strand
AAAGCTTCCACGACAAGTTCCGCCGGGAATGCCTCGGACGGGAGATGTTCTACACGCTGAGCGAAAGCCGAGTGGTGATCGCAGACTGGCATCAGAAGTTCAACGAGGTCCGCCCGCATCGCAGCCTCGGGATGCGCACGCCCAAGGAATTCACAGCCGAGCTGCCACCCCGGAAGCGAAGGGCTGCGTAGGATCTTGCCAACGGCTTAGGAGATGCTAGATATTGAGCCAGATCTTCTCACTCTGAGTGGGCCACAAACTGGAAGCAGGTCACATGCCCTCGGAGCTCTCGTAGGGACCGTTGATCATCTCGAGCAAGCCGGGAATCTTGCCGACCATTCCCTTCATTTCCGCGAAGCAGTTTTCGATCTGTTCTTCAGTGATTCCGTTTTTGAATTGGAAGACACCGTAGTGTTTCACTTCGCTCATACCGCGCTTAGAATGGCGCAGTCTGCGGGCGCAGTGCCATGCAATATTTGCACATTGGAATACGGGATCTCCACAAGAAGGCGGCGTCGCAGGTCGAGCAGCGGGCTGCTGAGCACGCACTACACCAGGAGAGATTTCCTTTGTTCGGGAACGGCGGTGCAGCTGGCTCCGGCGCGACGACTTCATCGGGGGCGGGAGCTAGAGAGCGGGCGAAAACCCATTAACCACCCTCTCCCTGGCTCCCCCGGAGGGGAACTTGTGTGTTCGAGAATCTACCTGAGTTGAACCCTGACACGGGCGAACTGTCGGGGGTTGCCACTCAGCGGCCAGGGACTCTGCCAGCTCTGCGCCGCGAGGCCGCTGCCAAGGTTGATGAGGGAAATCAGGTCGGCGTCGACAGCGGGCGTCCAGTTGACCAGATCTGCCGAGAATTCCACCAGGATAATGGCGTCGTCGGCGGCGAGATTGTGGCCGAAGGTGAGGACGAAGGCATCACCGACGAGTTCGCCGGTCGGCTGGCCTGAGAGGGCGTAGGGAATCAGGTCGGCTGTGGTTCCGCTGAAGGGAGCACGATCGCTTGAACCCGGATTGCCTCCGAGGGTCGTGCTTGTGCGCCAATTCGTGGCGTTGGCGGGATCTCCCCCGGCGAGAACGAGACTGTAGCCGGGACCGTCGGCATCGTCGGGCCAGGGAAGGGAATCGCCGTAGTCAAAGTCGGCGATTCGGGATCCGTCGGCCGCCTCGAGGCGAACGTGTTCCCCCTCGTTGCGGAAGTTCCCGGAATACTCTCCGGCGATGGTGGCGACTTCTGCTCCGTAGCGGAACTCGAAGGCGTCCTGGCGGGAGACTACGAGAACGCTGGCGCCGGGTGCCAGGACCGTGCCGACCGGGAAGGTGTATGTGACCCCGTCCGTGAACCTGCATTGGCTGAGGTCGACCTGAATGGCACTGATGTTTGTGATCTCGGCGAACTCGAACCAGTCCTGGTCAGTGAAGCCGGCGGTCATTTCGGCAGCCGTGGGCGTGGCGGGGTGGTAGTGCAGCTCCGTGAGGACCACGTTGCCGGCGTTGGCCACGTCGATCGGGCTGGTATTGGTGACGGTGATGCTGTCGCTGCCGACCTCAAGCCCGTGGTTGTTGAAGGCGGTGATGGTGAGCGGATTGGGTCCGATCGAGATGGGCACCGTGATCCGCCAAGTGTCTTCGTCGCGCCAGGTGGCTTCCACCGGTGTTCCGTTCACCTCAAGCGAAAAGACATCGATCCAGCCGTTGCCCTGCAGGTCGACCACGCTGTCGGCCTCCGAGAAGTCGGCGCCGCCGTTGGTGGTGATCGCAAAGGTCACCGGGGAGGGTAGGGAGCCCTGGACGGTGCCCGCGCGGCTGCTGATGTAGCCGGGGAATCCGGTGAGACCGTCACCGGTGAGAGTGGTGAAGTGCGACGCCCACGGAGTCGCGTAGGTGGAATTGAAGGTGGTGCGGATCAGGTCGTGGAGGTGGCCGTCGAAAAGGCGTCGGTATTGCGGGATGGAGAAGAGCTTGACGACCGAGTTCCTGGTGGGCGGAACGGAAGCGCCGGTCGAAAGCTGGAAGGAGCGATCCAGGTCCCATTGAAAGATGAGGATCTTGTTGTCGGTGGGACGAACGTAAAAACGGAAATTGTGCTCCCAGATCCGGCCATAGACGTCGTCGGTGCCGTTGAGAGATGCCATCGCGAAGGTGCGCATCCACTGATCGACATCGATGAGGGGATCGAGGGCGTTCTTGAGAGCAGTGCCCCTCAGTTCCATGGCCTGGTTGAGGGCGACGAGTTGCGAATAGTCGTCGCGGCCGCGGGCGCTGCGGATTTGGAATCCCCAGCGATAGGGTTCCTTGTCGAGACCGCGATCTTCGAGGTCATAGCGTCCGTTGGAATGATTGTAGGGATTGCCGATCTTGAGCCCTTCTGCGCCGCCGGTGGTTCCGTTGGGATTGTAGAGCAGTTCCAGGTTGAAGAGAGTGCCGGGCTGATCCGCATCCGGGAAAAGGCCATCGAAGAAGGTCGCGGTGTGGCGTGACATGGCGAGCAGGCCTACTCCGCGATCACCGGAGGTGGGCGTGATGATGTGAGCGACGTCGTCATAGAAAGACCAGTAGCCGCCTCCGGCGCGATTCATGAGATGTTTCGCGAAGATTTCTTTCAGGTTCGGGCTCCGCTCCACGGAAATGCTTTCATGCACGCCACGGAAGAGCCGGTCCGGCTCGAAGCGAATGTTGAAACCATAGTGACCGTTCTGGAATCGGCCAAAGGCACTGGCTTTGAGACGCAGGCGGACGTTGTAGTAGACAACCTCCTCATCCTCGATGACGGTGACCCGAAAGCGGTCGTTGCTCATGCGGTTGGTGTTGCGGAAAAGGAAGGATCGATCACTGTCGGCCATCACGATGCGGAAGTTGTGCCGTAGGCCGCTGTTGTCGGCGTAGTTGTCCTGGGTCCTGTAGAAAGCGCCGCCTTCGGGTCCTTCAGCCGGGTAGAAAGAGATGGCATTGAATATGTCACGCGCGCGGACATAGAAGCGGACGATGCGATTCGCCCTCTGACCGGGGATGGTGCCAATGAAAGTACCGTTGCTCTCGGTCATGCCGGTGCTCTGATAACCTCCACCTTCGACGGAGTAGAAGAGGGTGAGATCCATGATGCCGTCCGGATCACCGGCCTGGACCGTCACCCTCACGGCCGGCCTATCATCGGGCACAACCGGCGAATGGGAGAGGCCGGAGAGAGTCGGCCCGGCGTTGGCGACCGCCGCGGTGTTGGGTGCTCCCGGAGTTCCCCAGACATCGGGAACGTCGATCGCGGTGGTGCGCTGGAGATAGTTGAAGTAGAGGCGGGTATTGACTAGGTTGGAGCCGCTCAGCCACTTGGCGCGAAAGCTGATACGGTAGGTCCGTCCGGCCACGACCTGCTGGCCGTTGGCCAGGGTGGTCTCGAGTTTGTTGTGCTTGTCCTCGGTCGGTCCGGTGGCCAAGACGTGCAGGCATTTGTTGCCCGGGTTGTCGGGATCGGCGACCACGACGGTGTTTCCGTGACTGCCGTGAGTTCCGACTGCACGCCATTTGTCGGCAGACGACCCGATCGTGTCGCCCTCAAAGTCGCCATTTTGAATGAACTCGAGGCTGCTATCTTCCACCACGCTGACATCGTCGAGGAGAAACTCTCCGCTATCGAGGAGCCCGAGGAGGAACTCGTGGTAGACATTGTGGCCGATGCCGTCATTCACCGCCACCCCCTCGTAGGTGTAGGTTCGCCAAGTCGAGCGGGACGATTCGTCACTGGGAGACCATGCTCCCGCGACGGCATTGTCGGAGTCAGGATCGCGGAGTTCCAGGCTCGCACCGCCACCGTCGGCTTCGCCGTGCCACTTGCCAGAGTCGTAGTAGCGCACCTCATCGACAGGATTGCCGTCGGGGTCCTCAAGCACGACGAGATCTCCTCCATTGCCGAGGCGGTTTGAGTAGTCGCCGAGGATGGTGGAGGAGGGATGCTTGAGCGAGAGGGCGGCAGCGTCTTTCGCGATGACCAGGTAGCCGCCCGATGGAATGGAGGCGGTGTCGGGGAAGCCGTAGCGGATGCCACCGCCAAGCTTCCACCCGGCGAGATCGACCGGTTCGCTGCTGCGGTTGTAAAGTTCGATCCATTCTTCGCCGCGTTCGAGATAGGGTTGGGAGGGCATGCCGGTGCCATCCGACTTGCGCAGCGTGACTTGGGCGCCGAGGACGAGATCGTTGCTGCCGGTGCTCGCCTGGTGAACCTCGATAGAAAGCCGGTTGCTGCCCGGCAGGATGTTTGGGTCCGGGATGACCAGCGTATTCAGCGAGGCGTTTCCCACGCCCTGGCTCGCCACTTGGCCGGGGCTGAGCGGTCCCGCGGGCATGTTGAAACGATCGAGCTCGATTCCGTTCAGGTAGAACACCGCACCGTCGTCGATGTAGTGATCGATGACCATCTCCACCACCGTTTCCGGATCGTTGTAGATGAACTCGGTTTCGAAGTAGTAGGGAATCTTCGGGGAGAGGGTGACGGGAGTGAGGATGGGTTCGCCGAGCGGGGTGTTTTCTTCTCCGAGGAGCCCCGGGCCTTCGTCCCAGCTGACTCCATCGACCGCGTGTGCGGTTGTGGCCCAGTCCGCGGGAAGTCCGGAAGGCCCGGCATCAAGATTGAAGCGCCAGATGGAATCGTAATCGAGCACCTGCAGGTCCACGATTCCGGATGGGACGCCCGGAGAAGCGCGTTGTGGGTAGGCGTGGTAGAAGATTTCGTTGATGACGACCACGTCGCTGATGTCGAAGGAGTTCAGGGCGCCAAAAGTGGCGAGATCCGGGCGCAGCCAACGCCCCGTGCCATCGGGTCGGCGGGCCTGCGCACGGTCGTCGACGCGCACTATGTCAACGAGACCTACTTTGCCAGCCGTGAAAAGAACGAGGCGGTTGTTGTCCTCGGGAGTGAATCCCAGGGTGGCGGCGTCAAGGGTGAGGAAGTTTCCCGGTGAGAGCGATTGGGCCGGGAGCACATAGTCGGAGTGGAGAGGATTGGAGGATGCGATCACCATGCCGCCCAGAGCGACCGGGGCGACGCCGTGATTGTAGAGTTCGATTTGAAAATTGGGGCCGGTAGTGGCGCCAATCTCGTTGAACGAAACCTCCGTGGTGGCCGTGAAGGTGTTGGCACTTCCCGGAGTTCCGTTGAATTGTGCGCTCGTGGTCCAGTTATCGGGATGCGCGGTGCCGGTGGCAGGATCGCGCTTGGCCAGGGTGAATCCGGAGCCGTCGGGCCCGACCGGCCACGGGTAGGTGTCGGAGTAGTCCAGCTCGTCCATGATGCGGCGGCCTTCAAGCTCATCAGTTACCTCGCCAGGAGATCCGGCGCCACCCGGTAGCGAACGAAACGAGCGATTGTTGTTATAGAGGAGAAGCGGACGTCCAGAGTTCGACAGGAACCCGTCGTAGGGACCGAGAGCGTTGCCGAATCCGGTTGCTGCGGCGAGCGCGGCGGGATCCTTCGCCACTACCAGGTAGCCGCCTCCATCCAGGACGGTGCCCTCGGGAAAGTCGAAGTGAATGTCGCCGCCAATGAGCCAGTTGGAGAGATCAACTCTTGCTGCCAACTGATTGTGGACTTCGACATATTCAAGTGTCGAGTCATCGCCGGAGGGTTGGTAGTGAACTTCGTTGAAAACCACCACGCTGTCGCGGGCGATGGCGGAAAGCGGGATCGCACCAAAAAGGATCAGGGGAATGGATTTCAGCATGCTTGGGGGTGTTAAGAGGGGGGAATGCACGGTAGGAGATCATTTCGTGCTCTAGCAAGAGGGGAGCTCAGAGAGGTCCACCGGCGAAAACCCAGCCACCGATAGACCTCTCTGGATTGCTCACGAAACGGGGTTGAAATCTGGGCGCTTGTGAGCTCAATTCTGTCCTTTCAGGGAACGGTCACACAGACGTCGTCGATGTACCAGCCGGCGTAGTCGATGCCAACATTGGTGTCGTCGGCGAGGTAGGTGAACTCGAACTTGACGTTCGCGCCAAGAGCCGCAGCTGGAACCGCCACGCTGAAGTCTTCCCAACCCGCGCCGGTGCCGGTGACTCCGTCGTTGTCGGTGTCGACGATGACGGCAAGCAAGGCATCGGCATCGTCGGCGTCGAGGACCCGGATCTCACCGAAATCGAACCCGTCATCGATGTCCCGGAACTGGGAGAAGTTCAAGGTTGCGCCGGCGGCGGCGGTCAGATCGACCACCGGGGAGGTCAGGGAGACCGAGACATTCAATCCGGTGTAGCCCGCCAGATTGGTTCCGAAGCAGGTGGTGCCGCTGTTGGCGGACGCCGGCCCTCCTGTGAGGGTGTTGTCGGGGGTGCCAAACTCCCAGTTGGTGACCGGGTCGGCACCCGATACGGTATTATCGACAGTCCAATCGCCCTGCCCGCTTTCGAAGTCGTCGGTGAAGACCTTCATCGGCGGGGCGTCGAACTCTTCGACGACGAAGAGGCGGAACGGATCGGCCGGACGCGGGATAACCAGAGTATTCTCCGGCGGAGTCGCGGTGATATCGGAATTGTTCCCGAAGATCGGCCAGTCGATGGGAAAGCCGGTGGAGGGATCGACTTCACTGCGCACATTGTAGAGCTTCCCGTTCGCGCTCGGCCAAGTCAGAATCAGGTTGTCGCCATCTCCTTCCACATCCAGGAAGAGAGTGGGAGTGGAAAGATTATCGAAGGTGATCCCGCCAATGAGAATTCCGGAGGGCGGGGAGGTTCCGTAAACGGTGTAGATTTCGCCGTTGATGGCGCCGGTGATGTCGAATTGCACAAGGTCGGTGCCGCCGTCGATCGCGACCGGCTGGTCGGCGGTGCTGCCGCCGGGCCCTTCCACCCGGACGTTGCTGACATCCCAGTTTGCGCTGTCGCTGTTGTCCACGATAAGCCCGATTTGCAGAACGGGGGGAACTCCCGCGCCCACCGTGAAGGTAAAGGACTGGGCCTCGACTCCGTCGCCCACGGAGCGGACGATCCCGCCAGTGTTGTAGAGGGCGCCGCCGATCGTGACGTCGTCGTAGTTAGCCCAACCGCCCGAGGAGGTCGAACCGGTCCCGTCGAGAGTAGAGATGTAGGCCGGCTTGTTGTCGACGATGTTGAGATCCCAAGTTGCATTAGAGACGTTGTCTCCTTCGGGAAGGACATTGAAGAGGACGAATCCGTCGGTGCCCACGGTCTGGACATCGAGATCGGCATTGTCCGTGCCGATTGCGAAACCGGGGGGGGTGAGGTTCACGAGCGTGCCGGCCGCGGTGACGGTTCCCGACCTCGGCTTGCTGTTCGGATCGTCCGGATTCGTCCCGGCGGCGATTTCCTGGCCGTCGTCGAAGCCGTCCCCGTCGGTGTCGGGGTTGTTGGGATCGGTCACCGATCCGTTGGCATTACTTGTCTCGCCCCCGTCATTCACTCCGTCCCCGTCGGTGTCGGGGTTCGTCGGGTCGGTTCCTGCCTGCCATTCTTCCAAGTCGGTGAGTCCATCCGGTTCGGCGTCGCCGGTGCCGTCCGTCACGGTGACGTCACCGAAGTAGAAGATCTCCCAGTTGTCTCCGATCGTGTCCCCGTCTCCGTCGGTCGGATCGGTGATATCGAGTGCGGAATCGAAGGTGATGCCCCCAAGGAGGGCGCCGGAGGGCGGCGAGGTTCCGTAAATGGTGTAGACTTCGCCATCGAGCGCGCCTGCGATATCGAACTGCACGAGGTCACTGCCACCATCGATGATGACGTCCTGGTTGGCGGTTACGCCACCCGGTCCCTCGATTCGGACATTGCGGACGTCCCAGTTCGCACTATCGCTGTTGTCCGCGATGAGGCCGATGCGCATGGTGGGTGGGACTCCCGGCCCAACCGTAAAGGTGAAGGACTGAGCCTCGGTCCCGTCGCCCACTCCAGCCCGCACGATACCGCCCGTATTGTAGTTGGTTCCGCCCACCGTGACGTCATCGTAGTTGGCCCAACCCCCGGAGGAGGTGGATCCCGTTCCGTCGATTGCGGTGACATAGGCCGGCTTGTTGTCTACGATGTTCAGATCCCACGCGGCGTTGGATACGTTGTCTCCCTCGGGGAGCACATTGAAGAGGACGAAGCCACTGGTTCCGGCCGTGCTAGCGTCGAGGTCGGCGACGTCCGTGCCGGTGCCGAAGCCGGGCGGTGTGAGATTCACGAGAGTGCCGGCCGAAGTGATCGAACTGCCCTGCAGTCCACTCGTTAGGGCAATGGCAAGAGAGGCAATTGGGAGAAGTGTTTTCATGGATTTCAGGAGGAGATGATATGAAGACGGGACTGGGAATGGCTGGAACCAACTTTCAAATATTGAAAATCCACACCGGCCTGAAAACGACCGGGCTTGGCTGTGCAGCCAAGCCCGGTCGAAAGACTGCGGGGTTGCTGGGAAATTAGGGCGGGGCTAGGGTGCAAAGCCGCGGCGACGTCTTCGCAGAAGCAGGAGGCCGCCTGCAGCCAAAAGGGAAAGGGAGCCGGGCTCCGGGATGGAGTCGAAGGTGGCTCCTCCAATCAGAGCGCCCGACGGTGGTGAGGTTCCGTAGATCGTATAGGTCTCTCCTGCTGCTCCGCCGTTGATCGAAAACTGAACGAGGTCCGAGCCTCCGTTGATGGCGACGTTCTGGTTGGCGGTGATGGCGCCGGGGCCTTCGATCCGCACGTTGGAGACATCCCAGTTTGCGCTGTCGCTGTTGTCGACGAGCAAGCCGATCGTGACGATCGGGGGAACGGTTGCGCTTAGTTGAAAGGTGAACATCTGCGCCTCGACGCCGTTGCCGACTCCGCCGCGGACGATGCCACCGGTGTTGTAGGTTGTCGCGCCGATCGTGACATCATCGTAGTTGGCCCAACCTCCTGAGGAGGTGGAACCGGCGCCGTCCAGGGAGGTGATGTACGCGGGAAGGTTGGAGACCATGGACTCGTCCCATGGTCGATTGGAGACATTAGTCCCTTCTGGAACCGAATTGAAGATCACGAAGCCGTCGGCGCCTGCTCCCTGGGCATCCAGGTCGGCATTGTCGGTGCCGGGGGAAAATCCCGCGGGAGTGAGATCGACCAATGTCCCGGCCGAGGACACGGTCGCGGCATTTAGGCCGGTCAGAGACACCGCGGAGCAGGCACCGGCGAGGAGTGTGAGTCTTAGTGGATTCATGGGCTATGTGATGTGAACTATCCAAAACCCTACAAGGATCCGGAAAGCTGTGAATGGTGGAGTTCAACATTCACCTACTCAAAATCCACATGATCCACTGATCGGCGAAGACAGACTCAAGGACCGGCAGCTTGATAGTTTCGGAGCTTGGCCTCGAGCTCCGTTGCAAAGGCAGCTTGTCCCGCAGCCCGCGCGATCGGAATGGCCTGGCTCAACGTAGTGCGCGCCGATTCCTTTTGGCCGGCAGCGAATTGCGCCGTCGCCAGAGTGTCGAGGATGGGGGCTCGCTTGAATTCGGTGAGGTTGGCCGCGCGCATTGCAAGACCCACCGCCTCGGGAGGAGCAGCAACCTTTGGATCTTTCGACGTAGCCAGCAACCATGCGAGATTGTTGAGAGCGGGGACGAAATCAGGATCGAGATCCAAGCTGGCGCGATAGTCGGTTACGGCATCGGCGGGTCGCTTTAGTTTCTCGAAAACCAACCCGGTCTGGAAGGTGGCCTGCGCACTGTCGGGATAGACTTGGCGGATCTTACGGTACTCCGCGAGGGCATCTTCGAATCGCCCGCCTCGCTCGAGGAGATGGGCGAGCTGCATGGCATTCCCATAGTGGTCTGGGGCGAGGAGAGCAGCAGTCCGATAGTGTTGGAGAGCCTGCGGAAACTGCTGTGCGCGCTCGAGCGCCATCCCGAGGTGATAGTGGCTCGCTCCAAGATTGGGATTGAGGCGGACTGCTTTCTGCAACGACTCAATCCCGGCTTTGAGTTGAGTGGCATCTCCCCTGGCCAGAATCGCGCCGCGATTCAGGTGGGCGACGGTGATGGTTGGATCGAGTGCAATGGCGCGCTGGTACTCGACGAGGGCATCATCGACCTTGCCCTGTCGTTCAAAGGCGAGCGCCAGGTTGAAGTGGGTGATGGGCGATCCATCGTGAATCTCGAGCGCCTCGCGGTAGTACTTGATGGCAGTCTCGAGATCGTTCGCGGCTGCATGGCGGTTCCCAACGCGATAGAAGATTTCCGCAAAGCGAGCCGGCGAAGCGAAGGCTTGCCGGTTCTTCCGGGCAAAGGCGAGTCCGGCACCAGTGAAGTCGGCATCGATGAACTCGTTCGCGAGGCGGTCGAGCGGGTGGCGGCGGGATTCGCCGATCCAGGTGCCGGGGTAGGGAAGCGCGGCGCGGAAGATGGCGGCGGAATCCTTGAGACGGAGCGAAGCGGCGTCTTCGAGAAGCCGCTCAACGGGGGCCGGACCGCGGTAGAAGGCGACCAGATTGCCATCGGGATCGAGCAGGAAGCCGGAGGGCAGCGGGAGCGGCTCGTTCTGGGCGATGACGCGGTTCGCGATGATGCGCAGCTGCTCGAGGAGGCTGGCGTCGGCGCGGCGATGGGCCACCTTCACGCCGAACTTGCGCAGCCGACTCTCCGCTTGCCCGAAGTTGGTCTCGTCGCCCTCTCCAAGGCCGTTCACGCAGAGGGCGAGGAGGTCGAAGTTGGCCTGCTCCAGCTTTGTCTTGTGCGCCGCAAACTCGGTGAACTCGGAAATGCAGGCCGGGCACCAGCTGGCCCAGAGACTGACGAAGAGGCCGCGCCCGGCCGCCGGTGCGATCGGATTGGGATTGCCGGCCGCGTCAAAAGCCGTGAGCTCCGGGACGGGCATACGGGCACAGAGCCGAACCGTGGCCTGCTCGCTAGAATCCGGCAGGGCGAAGGGCCGCAGAGGGAGGACGACCTCTCGCTTCGGGGGCTGCCATCGCTCGGCCTGGCCCTTCTCCTGCGCGAGGGTGAACCAGCCGTCGGCCGTAACGCCGGAAAAAGACTCCGACTTGCCGCCGGGCCAATGCACTACGAGCGAGTCGAGTCTCGGGCTCACCCCGAGTCCGAAGTGCAGCCATTTACTCGACTGCCCGAGGAATCCCTCACCGGCGCGCAGGCTGCGGAGGAGCGTGTGCCCCCCTGCCTTGATCATAACGCGGGCCCCGATACCGTCACGGTTCGAGGTAGTGCCGCGGAGGCGCACTGCGATGAAGTGCGCCCCGGGTGTCCCGTTGTTCCGGAGGAAGCGCAAGCGCGGGGCGGTCCGATTTGCGAACCAGAGGTCGATGTCGCCGTCGTGATCCCAATCGCTGCGAGCCACCGCGCGGGCATCGTCATAAAAGTCGAATCCGCTCGTCGCTGAGGCGGTCGCAAAGCGTCCCTTGCCGGTGTTGAGAAAGAAGCAATTGCGCTCGTGGCCGCTGAGCGATGCCCCGCTGTCGAGTAGCTCGTTGATTTCGTCCGTGCGTCGCAGGAAGAGAGCGTTCGGATCGGAGGCGAGAAGGCTCTCCGGGGCCTTGTCCGGTGTGATCGACATGACCTGCCGCCAGAGGAAACTTCACAAGTCGTCCTCCCGCTTCCCGGTCACGAATCCGTTGCCCACTACAAGGTCTTTGAGGCCATCGTTGTTAATGTCGGCGAAGATCGATCCCCACGCCCAGCGGCCCTGGCGTGCGCCCGAGGTCATGGTAACGTCGCGGAAGGTGGCATCGCCATTGTTCAGGAAGAGCGAATTGCCGCGGGCGGTGCGCTGCAGCTTGGCCTTGATCTCTCCCGGGGCGTGTTGCTGGAAGCGATCCTGGAAGGCGATGCGGTTGCCGGCCCCGGAGAACATGTTGCCGGTGTAAAGATCGACCCGCCCATCGCCATCGGCATCGCCCCAGCAGACCGACATTCCGAAGGAGGTGTCCTCGATCCCGGCTGCCGCTGCATCGCTGGCGAACTGAGGAGCACCAGTCTCCACCAGGAGGTTCCGATAGAGATTGTTGCGGCCGTAGTCATTCGCGACGTAGAGGTCCTGGTCACCATCGGCATCGACGTCCTCCCACGAGGCCGCGAAGCTGAAGCGGTGGTTCTCGGCGTTCATTCCCGTCGCCTCGGTGGCGTCCGTGAAAACCATCTTGTCGTTGCGCAGCAGGACGTTCTGCCCGCCATTGTTCGCGTCGTGGTAGGGAATCGGGTAGGCGAGGGCGCGGGCGTCGCCTGGCTTCCGGTAGTAGACGCAGACGTAGAGGTCAAGGTCCCCGTCGTTGTCGTAGTCGGCCGCCGTGAGCGAGTACCCGCCGCTCGCGAAGGTGATCTGTTGTGCAAGTGCAAACTTCCCGTTGCCGTCATTGGCAAAGACAAGCGTGGAGTAGGGGGTGGTGATCGCTAGGTCCTGGTCGCCGTCGTTGTCGAGATCGGCCAGCAACGCGCCACGCGAGGCATTGAGCACGTCGACGCCGCTCGCAGCCGCAAGATCCACCACCGTTCCGTCCGGTTGCTGGACGAGAAGCTTGTTCGGAACTGCGGCGGCCTGGCAAGCGTAGAGGTCGTCGAGGCCGTCTCCATTGACGTCACCCACTGCGATTCCGTTATGGCCGAAGTAGTGCATCGAGAGGATCTTCTCGATGCGTCCCTGCCAGTAGTTGATGCCGTGGCCCAGGTGGTCGCGCAAGGATGGATCGTTGCCGAACACGGCGCCGGTGGCATCATTGAGAAGCGTGCCGCCAACCAGCCGGGTGACTTCCTCGAATTCCTCGATCTCGATCTTCTCGATCTTCGTCTGTGCGATGTCCCAGGTGATCTTCCAGGTGGCGTTGTCTTCGAGTGCCGCATCGCTGATCGCGAAGAACTGCCTAGTCTCTGCTTTGCCCCCGGGAAGGAGCGCGACCTTGAAGAGCTTGAACTTCAACTGTGGACGCTCAAAGGCGCCGGCGAGATTCCTGAACTCCTTGAGGGCGTCTTTGTTGGGCGCCTGAGTTACCGAGGGGGGAAGGCGGCGCACTCGGAGGCCGGAGGTGCGATATACTTCTGCGAGTTGCGTCGCCGGCCGCAGGGGGGGAAGGGACACGTTGTCGAGATCGACGATCTCCGACAATGCGGAGCGCTTCATTTGGTCGGGATCGGAGAGGAGCGCCTTGAGTTTCCCAAGTTGCTCCTGTGCCTGGTCGGCAAACGCCTCGGAGTCCCAGCCGTCCTTGGCAGGATCGAGCTTCTCCTTGTGACGCGCTGTCACAGCGTGGCTCTTTTCCGTTTCGATCCGTCCCAAGTCAGTTTCCGCTACCACTGTGTGAGACGCCGCGAAGCCTATCAACCAGAACAAAGCACCCAAGGTGGTGGCGGGCCTCTCAAGGCAAGGAAAGGGCATGATTCGGGGTGATTGGGATGGGAATGTGATGCTAATCACGACCTAGCGACAGCAGAAAGAGAGGGGAAATACTCGATATCCACAACGACCTATTCTGGATCCACGCCAAATGACATTGCCTAGATAGCCGTGCAAACCTGATCAGAAGACGCTAGGCTCGCGGGCGATCCGCCAAATGTCATCTATCCAACAGAGCCTTTCTGATATCCACATCCTCGGCGATGAGACCGAGGTACTGGTGGTGCGGGCCGCTAATTCCGATGACCGCGACTGGCTGCGTGGCTCTCCGACCACTCCCCTACTAGCGCAGTTCAACATTCTCCACGTTGGAATCATGCTGGCGCGCCCTCCCTTTGAAGTGGTGCGGACCGATCAGTCGGGCACCTTTTTCCTGGCCTGTTTCGAGGGCTCTGGATCCATCCTCTCGGATGGTGGCTGGAAGGCAGTTCCAGCCGGGGCAGCCTGCCTGCTCCCACCGCATAGCGTCAACGCCCTGAAAGTGGGAAAGAACAAGGAGTGGTCGTTTGCGTGGGTGCGCTATGTTGAGCCTCCCGGCTCCGTTCCGGTAGCCACTGCAAACTCGCCAGCTCGCGGCGACTTCGATCCCAATCCGCTGCAGCAGGCGGTGCGAGGACTGCACGCCGAACTAGTCAGCGGCGTCGAGTCGGCCGCCCTGCAGCATCACTGGGTGGAGTTGATACATGGTTACGTGGCGCGTTTTGCCACCCCTTTGCATGCGGACGAGCGAGTTTGGAATGCGTGGGAGTTTGTTGGAGAGGACCTGGGAGCGGACTGGTCACTCGACTCGATCGCAGCTGTCTCAGCGCTCAGTGGAGAACACTTCCGGCGCCTATGTCTCAAAGCGCTGGGGCGGAGTCCCATGCAGCACCTTACCTATCTACGCATGCGGCGCGCTGCGGAATTGCTGACGACGACCAATGATAAGGTAGAGACGATTGCCCGTGCCGTTGGGTACGAGAATCCCTTTGCGTTCTCGAATCGATTCCTAAAGTGGGTAGGAGTGCGGCCCTCCGAGCACCGGTTAGAGGGACAGCGTTGGAATTCGTAATCATAATGTGGATAATAGATAGCTACCTTTGATTGAAGGTAAGCTGGGGCGGGTGATTTGCTACCGATAGGCCTACCACGTAGTTCTCCTCGCACCGACGTCACCATACGGAACAAGGCCAGAAGAACTCGACCGCACGCGCTCATGCCGAACAGATGGACTGGAATAGGGAACCCTTACACTCGGGAAGAAGTACTTCAACGCCTCCACGATACCCTTGGGCGTGGGGAGTCGATCATCGCGGCTGGGGCGGGCACGGGGATTAGTGCCAAATTCATCGAGAAGGGCGGGGCGGATCTCATCATCATCTATAATTCGGGCCGCTTTCGCATGGCGGGTCATGGTTCCACTGCTGGTCTCATGGCGTACGGCGACGCGAATGCTGTCGCGATGGAGATCGGAGAGTTTGAGGTTCTGCCCGTGGTGGAGGACATCCCGGTAATCTGCGGCGTTCACGGGAGCGATCCGCGGCGCCGCATGTGGCACTTCCTGGGCCAAGTGAAGGATATGGGCTTCAGCGGTGTGAACAATTTTCCGACTCACTCGATTGTAGACGGCAAGTTCCGGCAGATTCTCGAGGAAACGGGGATGAGCGTGCACAAGGAGGTCGAGATGATCGGACTGGCTCGCAAGATGGACCTCTTCTCGATCGTCTACGTCGGCTCACCTGAGGAAGCGATGGCGATGGCGGAAGTGGGAGCCGATACCATCATCGCGCATGTCGGGACCACGATCGGGGGATCGATCGGAGTTGTGGAAGCCACCATGACGATCGAGGCGGCTGCGAAGAGGACACAGGAGATCATCGACGCAGGCAAGACGGTGCGCGACGACGTGATCTACCTGAGCCACGGAGGACCCATCTCGACCCCGGAGGACGCTGCCTACATCAACGAGCACACCGACGCGGTGGGGTTTGTGGGGGCCTCCAGCTTGGAGCGGATGGCGGTTGAAGAGTCGCTGACGGACCTCACCAGAGAGTTCAAGTCCATTCCGGTGAAACGAAGGGCGCGGCGATCATGAACAAGTCAGGTGTTCCAAAGCGCGTCCGGTTGGCGGGAGGAATTGAAGCGACCCGCAGCTTCCACAGCCTGCGCCACACGTTCAC
>DLRK01000122.1 GCA_002501065.1 Akkermansiaceae bacterium UBA7890 | reverse complement strand
CCGAGCGCCAGAGGCAACTTCACAGGTCGACTCCGATGTCCAGACCCGGCGGCGGAGTGTAGAATCCACTCGAGACATAGAGGTCGAGGTGACCATCGTTGTCGAAGTCGCAGAACTGTCCGCCCCACGACCAGCCTGCGAGGTGCACGGGGATGGGCTTTCCGTCACCGCCCGACATCCGCTCGAGGGTCCCGTCTCCCTGGTTACGGTAGAGGAAATTTCCACCCGCGGTGGCCGCGAACCGTCGATCGAGCCCTGGGATCTGGGCCGTAATCCTGCGACCGGCCTTGGAATACATGTTTGAGACATAAAGATCATCGTATCCGTCCCCGTCGTAGTCACCCCAGGCCGCGCCCATCGCAAATCCGATGGTGTCGATGCCGGCCGCGGCAGTGATGTCGGTGAACCCGTCGCTCCCGTCGTTGCGATAGAGGAAGTCCGGGGCGAAATCGTTGGCCACATAGAGATCCTGGTCTCCGTCGCGATCGAAGTCATTCCAAGCCGCGTGGAAGCTGTTGCGATAGCCGGCCATCCCGGGCGAGGAAGGGGCCACCTCGAAGTGAGTGCCCCGTCCCAGGAGGACGCCGTTGGGTGGTGGACCAGATCCGCTCCTCCACCGCGAGATCCTTGAAGGTGACCTCTGAGCCCGTTTCGGGGGTGAGCCCGGCAAACTGGCATTGCCGCGAAAACAGCTCCGGGGCGAATTTTTTGAGCGCGGGAGTGAGTTCCAGAATCAGCTCTTCCGAAGCCACCATCTCGGCAGCCAGCCGGGCGTTCGCGACGCCCGCGGCCTCCGCACTGCTCTCATCCGTCGATTTCTTCTCTCCGCAAGCGGAGAGAAGAAGCCCGCCTGCCACCAGGAGTGCAACCGCTAGCGGCCATGTCTCGATTCGGGTCATGTCAGCCTGATCATTCAGGTTTTCAAAGCAGCTCGATACTCGACTCCTTAGCAAGGCGGTATTCGAGTCTTGAATTGTTATCGACCTCACGAAAGCTTACCCATTAAACTGCGAAAAATCCAAACCACCTGTATGAAAACCCAATTTTCCCTGGTGACGGGATTCCTCGTCGCCTGCCTCTTCTTTTTCGCCACCATCCTCCAGTCGAATGCCGCCATTGCCTATGGCATCCCCGCTGACACGGCCGGAACACAGGCCTACAACGGAGCCCTTGGCAACGATTTCGATGTCACCAGCCCCGACGGTATCCTGGTGACCCGACTGGGCGTTTTTGATGATTTATCCGATGGTCTCAATTCCACCATAACGGTGGGAATCTTCGACCGGACCACCGCCACCCTGGTGGGTTCCTCCCTCACCTTCAACGGCAACGATGGTTCCTTGGAGGACGGAACCCGCTTCGCTGATCTGACCTCACCTATCTCTCTCCCTGCTGGATTCCAGGGATCGATCGTGGCCCAGGGCTACAATGGCGCTGAGCGGAACGGGAATACCGGAACGGGATCCACGGCGGGAACAACCGACGATGGTGACGGCGCCATCAGTTTCGTGGGTGGTTCGCGCTTTGGGCCAGGCGGGGTGTTTGGTTACCCCACCAGCGTCGATGGCGGGCCTGCCAACCGCTACCATGCCGGCAACTTCGACTTCACTGTTACCAGTGAGGACAGCGATAACGATGGCCTGCCCGATCACTGGGAGACACGGTTCGGCCTGAACCCTGACGACCCCTCCGACGCGGACGACGATGGGGATGGCGATGGCCTGGACAACCTCGAAGAATACGAAAACGAAACAGATCCGACCGAGCGCGACAGTGACGGCGACAACCTGAGCGACGGGGAAGAGGTAGACGATACCCTGACCGATCCCAATCAGGCAGACACAGATGGTGACGGTCTGGACGACGGCGTGGAAAGCAATACCGGCACGTTCGTCAGTGACACCGATACCGGGACTGATCCCAACGATGCTGACACCGACAATGACGGCGATTCCGATGGCGCCGAAATCGCCGCTGGCACCGATCCTCACGACCCTGACGACGGTATTCCTGCGCCCTACAAGGGGTTGCTGGCGGTGGACTATCTCACCGGGGGGATCGGCACGCAGAACTTCGGGGAGGGCCTGGGGCACGACTTCGTGGTTAATGAACCGATTTCGGTGAACGCCCTCGGCGTGTTTGACAGCGGCGCAGACGGACTGGGACTGGAGTTGTCCGCGGAACTCTGGCAGCGCGATGACGCGGGAACTCCCGAGGTCTTCAACGACGACACGGGCACCCAACTCGCTTCCCTCCTCTTCACCCCCGCCGATCCGGGGTTCCTCCACAATTCGAACCGCTTCAAGGCCCTGCCCGATCCGATCACCCTGGAACCGGGCGCCTACACCGTGGTGGGCCGAGGATACGGCAATGCCGAACGGAACGGCAATGAGGGCACCGGCGGCCCCCTGATCGATCACAAGGATATCGATGAAGGCGACGGGCTCATCAGCTTCGTGGGGAATTCACGCTTCGGTGGTGGCGGGGTGGCGGATCAAGGTTTCCCAGGGAGCGTGGACGGCGGTCCCCCGGTGCGCTACAGCGCTGGCACCTTCGCCTACAAACCAGCTCGGGCCGATCATTTCTATCTGCGTATCACGGCGACCGGCGACGATCTCGTCCTGGAGTGGGACAGCAGGTTCGGCAAGGTTTACGACATCCTGAGCAACACCGATCTTTCCGCCACCCCTGTCGAAGACTGGCCAGTCCTCCGGGGAGACATCCCGGCCACCGCACCCCTCAACACGGAGACCATTCTCCGTCCACCCGACGACGAGCGCTACTTCGTGGTGGTGGAAAAGGAGGGGCCGCCCCTCTTCGAAGATGATTTTGAGACCGACGAAGGGTGGACCGTGATCGTGAATGATGCCAACGGCAATACCAACTGGGAGCGCGGCGCCCCCAGCGGCAGTACTGGACCCCTCACCGGCGCCGATGGCTCCGCCAATGCCTGGTCCACCAACCAAGGCGACTACGGGCCGGATTCCGACATCTCCCTGCGCTCGCCGGTCATTGATTTGACCGGTATTCCGACCGCCGAATTGTCCCTCGAC
>DLRK01000115.1 GCA_002501065.1 Akkermansiaceae bacterium UBA7890 | reverse complement strand
ACCGGGCCGGACGGGATCATCGTCTCACGTCTGGGTGCCTTCGACTCGGGGCAGGATGGAATTCTCGGGACGATCAATGTGGGAATCGTGGACCGTACCACAGGGCTCGTGGTAGGAGAAGTCCTTACGTTCTCCGGGAACGCCGGCGACGTTGTGGACGGGAGCCGCTTTCTTAACCTCTCCACTCCCATCACGCTGGCCAATGGTTTTCAGGGCTCCATCACGGCGCAGGGTTACGGTCAGGAAGGCAACGGCAACGGGCAGGCCTCAACGATCGATGACGGCGGCGGTTTGATCAATTTTGTGGGAGGAGCTCGCTGGGGCGGAGATGACGCCATCAGCCTGGCGCCGAATGCCGATGGCGGCCCGGCGAATCGCTACTTTGCCGGCACTTTCGATTATCGGGCAGTTCCGGAGCCGGGCTCCCTGGCCTTACTTCTTGGCGCGGTAGGGCTCCTGGGCCTTCGTCGTCGCCGGGCATAAGGTCCGCCCCCGATCCGGGAGAGATCCCGCGCCCCATCCGAGGGACGGGACGGTGTGCCCTGGCAGGGGGCGGTAGCCGAGATGCTCGTTTGCGAGAGTCCGAAAACTCCTCCTGATCAGACCACTTACTTGACGTAGTGAAACGGTGGGCGTCATTGAATGGGCAGGTCATCGCAGGTCAGCCGCCCCGGCTGCCACGACCCGGGAGACCTTCGCTGTTCCGGCAGGCGAAGCGTTCGTTCCCCGGAGAATCTTCTCGTCTGCCGTCGAGAGATCCCGGAAGGGCGTGCGTTGTAGCCTTGTCCGCGGCGCTGCTCATGCTGGCGGGGTGCGGAGAAAAGAAGTCCGACCCATCCACCAAAGATTCCGAGCAAGCGGATGCTGATCTCGCCGCTTCCCTGGTGGCCTCCGAAGAACTGATCCTCGCCCTGACCCCCCGCCTGAGGAAATTCGAGCCCAGCTTGTTCTCCTCCTCCAGCCTCTATTACGCGCTGGAGAAGTCAGTTCACTCCGATACGCGCTACGCGAACCGGGTCGTAAGAAATAGAGAGTGGGCCACGCCCGCTTCGACGCCGGCAGCCAATGCTCCGGCCCTCGACGACCTCGTGACTCCGCCGGAGGGAAAGTTTCCGACCCTCTCCCGGCCTCGGTTGGCCATTGTGTCCGCACGTTTCCATGCGGCTCGGACTCGATTCCGAACGGAAATACAGTGTAGCGCCTCGGCCCCGGGAGTTTGGATTGATTCCCGCCATACAGTTGGCTGGATCAAGACCGGCCGTTCGCCTTCGGCGTGGCAGATCTCGACCTGGAACCAGACCAGGCTCACCGTGTCACAAAGCCCCACCCCCCTCTTTGAGGAGGTCCGCGACAAGGCCATTCCCGATCCGCAAGCCTTGGCCGCGGCACGCACCTCGCTGCACCAGAAAATCCTGGTGGATGGCTACTTTGGCGGAACCCGTCCCCGTCTTCCAAAAGGCTACAGCGACGAGCGCTTCTTCCCGGACTCGACCAACATTCACCCCGCCCTCTCGGTGGTCGACGTCGATGGCGACGGCCACGATGATCTCTACGTCTGCGTCCGCTGGGGCAGAAACCTGCTCCTCCGCAATAGGGGCGATGGCACGTTTGAGGAGTGCGCTGCCCGCTACGGGCTCGACATCGACGGACGAAACACAGTGGCCCTTTTTGCCGATTTCGATAACGACGGGGATCCCGATCTGTTGCTCGGCCGCAGCCTGGAACGAAGTCTCTTCCTGGTGAATGTGGGGGGACGCTTTGAGCCTCATCCCAAGCCGGTATCGAACGGTTCTCTGCCCTGGTTGGTCACCTCTGCCTCTGCCGCCGATTTCAACAATGATGGTCTGTTGGATCTCTATATTTGCACTTACAGTCCGCTTGACATCAGTTCCCGGACCTCCGGGTTGCCGGACCGGAGCAGCCTGGAGTGGGCCCGGCGCTTCCTTCCCGCCGAGCAAGCCGCCGAAGTCGTCCGGCGGCGGGCAGGCGCCCACAGCTATCTCTCTCAGGTGGGCCCTCCCAACGTTCTCCTCCTGGGACGAGGAACGCATTTTGAGATCGCACCGGATGCCGCAACGCTCCTCGGCTACCGCAACAGCTTCCATGCGGCCTGGAGTGATTTCGATCAGGATGGCGACCAGGATCTCTACGTCGCCAATGACTTCGCTCCCGATCACTTCTTTCGAAACGATGGGGCCGAGAGATTCAGCGAGGTTGCCAGAGAGATCGGGCTTGACGGCATGGGCTTCGCGATGGGGGCGGCCTGGGGTGACTATGACGGCGATGGGTGGGACGATGTCTATGTCTCCAACATGTACTCGAAGGCGGGCCGCCGCATCACCGGCCGAATCCCCGGGCTCGACCGCCGATTCTCCGCCATCTCTGGCGGCAACTTCCTCTACCGCAATCGCGGAGATGGAACCCTGGAGCGTGTCTCGGGAGCCGACGACAAGCCCGTCCCCGTCCACGACGCCGGCTGGTCGTGGGGCGGACAATTCTGCGACTTCGACAACGATGGTCACCTCGACCTCTATGTCTCGAGTGGATTCTACACGCCACCACCGGGGGAGGATATCGGAGTCGATTTGTGAAGTTGCCTCTGGCGCTCGGTCGTGCGCTCCGACAGTTCACTGCCTCCGGATTTTCGCGCCGAAAAGACTTGGACGACCGATCCCAATACCGGGGCCCACGCGCCTGCCCTCAATCGAACAGATTTCTACAATGGTCCGGATTACCACCGGCATTCCTACAGCGGTTACGAGCACAACAAGTTTTATCTGAATGTCGGCGGGAAGACCTTTTCAGACCTCTCTGGCGTCTCCGGGGCCGACAACATCGCGGACGGTCGAAGCTGGTGTGCTCTCGACTACGACCAGGACGGCTGGACGGATATCGCGCTGGTCAACTCGAATCACCCCCTGCTGAATCTCTACCGAAATCGGATGGGCGAGCGGTCCAAGAACAATCATCTCAAAATTCGCCTGCTCGGTGGGGCGCGAGCTGGCGAACGATCCATTGCATGGAGCAATCGTGACGCGGTGGGCGCGGTGGTTGAAATCGCGACCGGCTCTCGCACGCTGCGGCGCGTTCGCCAACTGGGAGAAGGCTATGCCGCCCAGAACAGCGCCACCCTGACGGTCGGAATTGGTGAAGCGACCGCTGCGGAATCACTTCGGGTCACCTGGCCCTCTGGGAAGACCACCAAGATCATGGCCCCGATCCCGGCAGGAGTGGTTCTCACCCTCAAGGAACGTCCGGACTAAGACCCGACCAGCTTTGGTTCCCAACCTCTGATATTCCGGATTCAACGCTAGGTTATCGTTGGCACTTGCTCATTTCATCTCGACGTGTTTAGCGAGGACAGACAGCCTTGTTCCATGAAACTCACCCTGGCCTTCTTCAGCTGCGCAGCGATTTTTCTCAGCGCCTCATCCCAGCTGAGTGCTGCCATCGCACTAACCGTCCCCGCTGGAGCGACACTCAATCAAAACCACAATGGATTGCTGGGAATGGATTTCGATGTCACCGGGCCGGACGGGATCATCGTC
>DLRK01000018.1 GCA_002501065.1 Akkermansiaceae bacterium UBA7890 | reverse complement strand
TCGTAGCTCGCGGTCATGGTCCCGCTCACCAGTTGGCCGTCGTTGAGAATGGGTCCGTTGTTGAAGGCACCAAGCTGATTCTGGATGTCGGCGCCATTCAAGACTCCGGAAATGTTGACACCCTGTTCGGCGTCAAAGTTCATCCAGGTGTCGACCTCGAAGGAGATGTTGTTCGTCGCAAACCCAGCCATGCCTTCCTCTGCACTTCCCTGCGCGCCGAGGGCGAAGTCACCGTAGTTGAAGGAGAAACCGTCGGCTGGATCGTTGGCGCCAACGCTGTCAAACATCTCGTAATCCCAGGTGGCGGTCCAACCCTGCGAAGAGTCAGCCAGGGCGGGGATGGTGAAGCTGGAGAAGCCGAGTCCCTGGTTGTCGATGGTGAGCTGCAGGCGACCACCTTGAACGCTCACTGCCGCGCCGGTGATCACCGTGCCATCCCCAAGGTCGGTGGTGCCGTCGGCGAAGGCATCAAAGTCCTGTTCATAAGTCGCGGCAACGGCCAAGCCGCCGCTGAGGAGGAATGAAGAGGCCATCAAACCTGCCAGGGTGGGGAATATTCGAGTGCTTAGCGTCATCGCTACGTGGGTGGGTTTTGGGTTGGAGTTGTTTCCCTGCTGGGATTCCCGGTGGGGGAATGCGAACCAGCGAACGTCAGGGATTATCGGGCGGATGGATGAAGTAGGAAGTAGGACAATATAATTCAACGTAATTGTCCCTTGGATGATTGTATATTCCAACCGGTGGAAATGTTAGCCTGAGCGGATGACATCAGGGGACAGGGGAGGCAGTTGAAGCCCTTCCTCGCTGAAGTCTCTCACCGGCCTTCGCATGAAGGACCCGCGCGCGGAAACAAAAAGGCGGTGGAGCCCTGAGGCCTCACTGCCATTCCGACCGGAGGGGTCGATGATCACAGACGTTCGCCCAACTGCTGGAGGGCCTGCCGACTGCGCGGGTCGATCCCCTCGATCTGGAGCCCGCGGGTGATGATGTCCCGGGCGGCCGCGACATTGCGGAGGGCGAGGTAGACCTTGGCCAGGTTGGTGTAGGCGATGCCATCGTCGGGGCGCAGTTCGATGAGGCGTTTGAGGTGCATCTCGGCCTTGGCGAACTCACGACCACGGAGGTAGCCCATGGAGAGGTAATTGTGGGCGTCCGGGGAATCGGGCTCGAGGACCCAGTATTCGAGGAAGAGGATCATGGCCTCCGCAGTCCGCTGCTCCTTCATGAGTTGCTTGCCGAGATTGAAACGGGGAGCCGAGAAATCCTCCTCGAGGTCAGAGGCCTCCCGCCACAGACGCTTGGCCTCGGCCATGTTTCCATCCTTCAGGCAGATGGCGGCGAGGGTGTTACGGGACTTGGCGTCCCTGGGATCACGCTTCACCACCTGCTCGAAGAGCGCCTTGGCCTCGGCAAACTTTTTCTGCAGGAAGTAACTCTGCCCCAGGGTGGCCATGATCTCATTGCTCTGGTCCCTGACCGACTCGTTCTCGATGCTTGCGATGAAGACGCGCTCGGCTTCGTCGGGCATCTGGTTTTCGACGTAAGTCTTTATGAGGACCGAGGGCCGCGGCCCCATGGGTGGTTCGAACCGGCTACCCTCGAAGGGGCGGATCCGGGAGAGGAGTTCTTCGTCGGGGATGGCGAGAGCCTTGAGGTGCTCCGCGACCTCTTTGAGATCAATTGCACCCCGGTAGATCGCAGCCATGCGCCCATCCTTGTCGAGGAGAAAGGAGGTGGGGACACTCAGATGGTAGGGACTGTAGAAGAGGTGACGGTGAAGGACCAGCATGCGTTCGACCACTTCCCCGGCGGTGAAGCCGACGGTGAAGGGGAAGCCGGTCCTGGAGATGATGCGGGCGGCGTCATCGGGATCCTCGTCCTCCGCCGGTTCGGCCGTGGTGGCCAGGATCTCAATGCCGAGGCTGCGAATCTTGTCGGCCTCCCCGGTGAACATGGACAGTTCCTCGAAACACATGGCGCAGGACGGGTGCCAGAGAAGAAGAAGGGTGGGTTTGCCGGAAGTGGCTCCGATCATGGTCTTGCCGGTGGCAAGATCACGATAGTGGAGTTTGGGGAAGAGCTGACGGGTGGGGAGCAGGATGCTGTTGCTGCTCTCCGGCCTTTTGATCCGTTCCTCCGGCTTCACAACCGCATTCTCGGGAGTCACGAACTTGGCTCCCCGGGGTTGCAGGACCCTGGCCTGGCCGGAGCCCTCCACCAGGAGGTGGAATTTGTTGATCTCCACCCCTGAGAACGTTTCGGTGGCATGGGTCGGTCCCGGCCAGCGCACGGTCACGGAGGAAATCGTGGTGTTCTTTCCAAGGCCGAAGTGCAGGCGCTTGGAGGACTGGCTCTGGAACCCTTCCCCGAGATGCACGGTGCGGGTGAGAGGGGCCTGTTCCTGTCCCTTGAGCAGCAGTGTGACGCGTGCCCCGGCGGCATCGCGGTTCGCCCTGGTGCCCTGCAGGGTGAGGGCGATGAAATCTCCCGCCTGGGAACCCCAGCGGTTTTCGAAGACCTGTATGGTGGGGGCCGTCCGGTTGCTTACCCAGGCGTCGAGGTCGCCGTCGGCATCCCAGTCCGTGAGGCAGAGGCCGCGCCCATCGCCGTCCTGGTCGATCCCGGAGATCGATGACACGTCCGCAAAGCGTCTGTTTCCGGTGCCGGTATTGAAGAAGAGGGCGTTGCGCTCCCGGCCGCTGAGGGAACGTCCCTCCCGCAGGTAGATTTCAAGTTGATCGCGCGAGGGACTCTTTGTTCCTGATTCCGGCAGGACCTGCCGCCAGTAAAAACTTCACAAGTCATCGACCACCGGTCCGGTGATGTAGCCGTTCATGGCCATCATGTCGAGATCGCCACTGTTGTCGAAGTCGCCGAAAAGCGTTCCCCAGGTCCACTGGGTGTTGACCACGCCGGCCTGGGCACTGCGTTCCTGGAAGAGTGTTCCTCCCTGGTTGACGAGGAGGGTGTTGCCACGTGCGAGGTAGGCGATGCGCTTGGCATCCAGTCCCTCGGTGAGATCCTGTTCGAACTTGGGCTGGGCGGTCACGCGGTTCCCGGCTGCGGAGAACATGTTGGAGATGCAGGCGTCCATCAGTCCGTCACGGTTGATATCACCCCAGGTGATCGACATTCCGAAGGAAGGATCGTCCGCCCCCACCTCCTTGGCGATCTGGGTGAACTTGCCCTTGTCGTTGCGGTAGAGACAGTTCGGTCCAAAGTCGTTGGCCACGTAGAGGTCGACATCCCCGTCGTTGTCGAAATCTTCCCAGGAGGCCGCCAGGCTCAACCGGGTTGCATCCACGTGCATACCCACTGCTTCCGTGACGTCGGTAAACTTCAGCGAACCTTCATTGCGGTAGAGCAGGTTCGAACCACCATCGAGGGCGTTGTAGATCGCATCGGAGAGGGTAACCGCCTCATTCCCCACGCTGCTCAGGTAATTGCACACGTAAAGATCGAGGAGCCCGTCGCCATCATAGTCGGCAGCCGCAAGGGAGGAGGTGTCGCTCTGGGGCAGCTCCAGGATCCGCTTGAAATTCAGGCCGGATCCATCGGTATTCTCGTGGAAGGCAAGACGCTGGCGGGTTGCCGCGACGAGGTCCTGGTCGCCATCGTTGTCGAAGTCGGCGAAGAGCGAGACAGTGGTCTCGTCCAGCCAGTCGAGCCCTGACCGGGCCGCCACTTCCCGGAGACTTCCATCGGGCTGGGAGAGGAAGAACAGGTTGGGAAGATCCCGCGATTGCGGAGCGAAGACATCGTCGATTCCGTCCCCGTTGGCGTCGGCTACCGCGAGTCCAATGAGGGCGCGTCCATTCTGGTAGAGGCCGCGGACGGAGAGCTCGTTGGCACCCCAGTGAATGAAGTCGCCCCGCGGGAGGCGATCGATGAGATCACCGGTGCGGTCCCGGAAGAGCGCGTGGGTGCCCTCGGGAGTGGCGATCTCCGGAGAAGCCGGCAGCTCGATCTCCTCGAAGTCGCTCGGGCGGACGGTCTTGATCAGGTAGGTGGAGGTGGCAGGGGAGTAGACCCACTCGATGACCCAGGTGGCGTTCTGGACCCGTTCCCCGGCCGGGCTGGAGGCCGTGGCCTTGTAGAGCACGGTGCTTGAGGGGCTCTCTCCACCCTCTGCCGGGGGACGGACGCGGAATTGCTTGAACCGGACCGAGACATCGGCTCCCTCGCGGTGGAGAGAGGCCGCCAGGGCCTTCAGCTGATCCGCGAGGGAGTCGGCAGGGGAGTCGGCAG
>DLRK01000131.1 GCA_002501065.1 Akkermansiaceae bacterium UBA7890 | reverse complement strand
TGTCGAGATCCATTACGACGAAGCGCTACAACTTTATCTACAACGCCATCCCGGAGCGCGGCTACTCGCCTGTCGACATGGCGGAAAAAAATGCGGCCTGGAATGCGATAAAGGCTGCGCGGGAATCCGGCGATTTATCCGAGTTGCACGAACGGCTCTCTTTCGATCGTCCGCGTCCGGTCTTTGAACTCTACGACTTGGAAAACGATCCCTATGAAATGAACAATCTCGCCGGCAGGGAGGCCGTCCGCGAGATGGAAGAGGATTTACGCGAAAAACTGGATCGCTGGATGGTTCGCGAGGGCGACTATCTGCCGCTGCCTGTTCATGCGATGAAGGGATTGAAAGAAACGTATTCAGGGGGCCGTTCCAAAAAGGGAATTCCCGGTAGTGGTGCTCAGGGCGTGGAACACCGCAAGTGAAGGTTCAGATAATTTCTGAACGCGTTTCCGTCGAAGTCTTTGACAAACGTGACGGTCTTGTTCCCTTTCAATACCTGCAGAATTTCGAGATTACTTTGTCCGCACTGCTCAAGGAAGCCGGATAGGGATTCGATCTGGATGCAGACGTGGTCAATGGACTATCATTCACATGAGAAATGAGGCAGAGAGCCTGAACCGCCGATGAAACTACTTGCCATCACCACCCTGATTCTTTCCCTTTTTTGCGGATCTGCCGGGCCCCTGAACGCGCAGGAAAGCGGCAAAGCCTCCGCGCAGAAAGCGCAACAACCAGATAAGCCAAAACCAAAACAGCCGAGCAAGCCGAAGCCAACCGATAGAGACTTAAGGAAGAGGATGGTTCCGTTCCGTCAACCCGCCATCGAACTGGCGGGTGAATTGCAAGAGATCGCCAAGGAAGGTATCCAGGTCGACCTGCCGGCCGCAGTGAGCGACAAACAAGGCCGTGGTCTCGTTGCCTATCTGGAGTGGGATGGCAAGAGCGATGCCCTGCGACTCGCCCGAACGAAAGATGATGGTTTCGAGACCCTGGCCACGGTGGTCGATTCGGCCGTCCTCCATGCCCCCGCCCTTGCGATGGACGGCAAGGGAACGACCTGGATCGTGTGGAGCGCGACTTCGGACGACCAAACCGTGGATCTCAGGGCCTGTTCCTGGAACGAAAAGAACGGATTGGGCAAACCCGTCACCTTGGCGGACACCGACGCGGCCGAGGCCTTCGCGGTGGCCGGCACCGACTCCAAGGGAAGAGTCTGGGTGAGCTGGCAATCCTTCCGGGCGGGCGAAGGCGACATCTACGCCCGCTTCCTCGATCCAAAATCCAGCAAGTGGTCCAAGGAGATTGCGGTGGCTAACCAAAAGGGAGGGGACTGGGCACCGAGCCTCGCCTTTGACAAGAAAGGTAACGTCTGGATCGCCTACGACAGTTCGCGCGGGAACGAGTTCAACCTGAACCTCGCCCGGGTGGACGAGAACAACCACGGAGAGATCAGGGAATTTCCCATTGGGCACAGCCCGAGATACGAGGCGAGGGCCTCGATTACCGCCACCGCGGAAGGCGATGGTTTCTGGATCGCAGCCGAACGCGGCAAGGTCAGGCACGGTCTCGATTACCGCGGTCACGGGAACAAGACGGGAATCAATGCCGGGAAATCGATCCTCTTCGGCAAATTCGACATTGCCACCTCCAGATTCAAGGAGATTGCCCTCGGAACCGCCGGTGAGGCCGGCCACCCGGTCAACGTCCCCGTGGTTGGAGTCGGCAAGGAAGGCAACCCATGGATCGCCTACCGTTACTTCAACGCGGCCCTCTGGCGCGTGGCGGTGACCTCCTATCGGATCAAGTCAGGCACCTGGAGTTCTCGCCGCAGGATTCCGTCAAGCAGCTATGGGCAGGACAGGAAAGTCGTTTTCCTGCCGTCGGGTAAAGGAGCCAGGGGCGATCTTCGGGCGTGCTGGCCGTCCGACGAGAGACCACGCAAGGCTCACCAGACGCTCAAGGTCATGCTGGCCACCCTCCCTTCCCCCTCCAGACTTCCCGAGGCCTCTCCCCCCGTTGCCAAGGCGGAGCAGAAGCTGGAAACTCCGCACTCCCACAGGACTCCCGAGCGCCCTGCCTCTGACCGCCATCAATGGAAAGTGGACGGGCAAAGCTATGGGTTGTTCTGGGGAGACGTGCATCGCCACACCGACGTATCGAATTGCAGAACGGGATTCGACGGATGCATCGTGGACCATTTCCGCTACGCCTACGATCTGGCCAAGCTCGACTTCCTCGGCACCTCCGACCACACCGACGTCGGCAAGATGTATCATTCCTACGAGTGGTGGCACAACCAGCGCATGCACGACGCCCTCCACAGCCCCGAACGCTTCAATACACTCTACGTCTACGAACGTGAACAGAGCTGGCCCTGGGGACACCGCAACGTCGTGTTCGCCCAGCGCGGCGGACCCATCGTCTACATCCGGCGATCGACTTACTTGAAGTCACCTTGGAGCAAGGTCTTTCCGGCGAGCGGACAAACCGGGGAAATCCTGCCCTCCGAACTATGGAACATCCTCAGGAGTTACGGCAAGCCGGTCGCCGTGATCAGCCACACCGGGGCAACCGGAATGGGCACGGACTGGGGGAAATACGACCATATCGATCATGACTCCGAAAACGTCGTGGAGATCTTCCAGGGAGCCCGCGTATCCTACGAGGGCGAAGGGGCCCCGCAACCCACCGTCGGTTTGCGTCCCGGCGAAGGATACACCATCAACGGCGATGCCAGGGCCACTCCGCCGGGCCCCATCACCGACTTCGGCAAGTACAAGGCGGGAACCTATCAAAATGCGTTGAAGCAAGGCCACAACCTCGGAGTCTTCGCCAGTTCCGACCATATTTCCCAGCATGCCAGCTACGGTGGGGTGTTCTGCAAGGACTTCACCCGCGAGGGGATCATCGAAGCCTTCGACAACCGCCGGACGATCGCGGCGACCGACAAGATCTACCTCGATTTCACCTGCAACGGAAAACCCCTCGGCTCGATCTTCGAGACCAGGGAGAACGCCAAGCTGTGGTTCAAGGTGGACGGCACCGCCACCTTCAAACGGATCACCATCGTGAGGAACGAAAAGGACTGGAAGGAGTTTCGCTCCTTCAAAGGTTCGATTTTCGAACAATCGCTGACCGACGAGGATATGCTGGAAGGCGAAAACCGTTATTACGTGCGGGTTGTCCAGAGTGACGGCAACATGGCCTGGTCCTCTCCCGTCTGGGTGACGAAAACAAAACCCTAGATCAATTCTCCTGATGCCATCGACCGTTCCTGAAAACAGCAGGAGGGTTGCCGAAAAAAACGCTCACCGGGGCTGATGGGCCCGGGGAAGGCGGGGGTGCAGGCTCCACTGGCGGAGGCCAAGGTTGTTGCTCACGTGCGCAACGTGTCATTCGGTGGTGGGGTATTACAATTTTCCCGGTTGATTGTAATTGTCCAGTCTGGACGCCTGGGCCACGATGATCATCATGCCAAGTAGTTTCACGGAAGTGACCAACACCGGATACGCCTCCCGTATCAAGAACGCGGTTGTGGGGGGTGTTGTAGGAGTCGTCCTAATTCCGGGCTCCCTCATGCTTTTATGGATGAATGAAGGCAATTCTGCCAAAAGCCATGCCGGACTGAGCGAACTCTCCAAGCTTGCCGTTACCGTCCCGGCAGATCGAGTGGATGTTGAGAATGAGGGTAAGCCCGTTCATCTCACAGGAAAGGCCACGACAGAGGAGGTGCTCAAGGATGAGCGTTTTCAAGTTTCAGCGACGGCGCTTCGGCTGACAACCCGCGTTGAAATGTTCCAGTGGCGCGAGTCTGAAACTACTGAGACCAAGACAACTGCTGGAGGCGGTGAGAAAACGGTTACAACCTATGAGTATGAGAAAGCCTGGTCACTTCAGCCTATCGATTCTTCTCTTTTCAGGCATCCGGAGGGTCATGAAAACCCACCCATGCCCTATGAGAGTGCAGAGTTACTGACGAAGGAGGCGACTGTTGGTGCCTTCAGGCTCAATGAAGACCTCGTCCGGCAGATTGGAGGGGAGATCCCCCTTGAGCTCACAGTGGATCATCGAGCTGCACTTCCAGAAGAAATGCGGGAGGGATTGAAAGATAGCGATTCCGGGTATTACCAGGGCGAAGACCCCTCAGTTCCCGCGGTCGGGGACCTGAGAATCGCCTTCTCGGTCGTGCCACCCGCATTGATTAGTTTTATTGCCAAACAACAAGGCGATACCTTTGAGGCTTTTGTTGCTCGGAATGGGAAAAGGTTTTCGCCTCTTAGAATGGGGGAATTGAGTATCGAGGGGGTGATCGCAGCCGAGCGAAGCGATCTCAAGATTCTTACCTGGATACTGCGATTAGTTGGATTGATTCTGATGGTTATCGGGTTTGCGATGATTTTCAAACCTCTCGCGGTAGTCAGCAGTTTTCTGCCCTTCCTTGGCGATATTGTAGCGGCTGGGACATTCGTTATGGCGATCCTCATTTCTCTGGGCCTCTCCCTGACAACCATTGCGGTCGCCTGGGTGTTTTATCGACCACTTGTCGGGATTCCGCTATTGCTGGTGGCTGTTGCCTTCCTGATGATGGCCCTGAGAAAGATGGGCAAGGCAAAGAAGCTCCGAGTGGCCACAGCCTAAGAATGGATGGTCCTTTCCGTATTGAAGGGCGACTTTAATGAGCGCTACGGTGCCACCTGAGAGTTGATCGCCACCTGGAACTCCTGCCCGGGCGAGTCAGGGTGCCGTGCACTTTCATGAGGCCCTTGCAGCAGGGACAGAGGAGCGGGTCCTCGCCCCAGATGCGCAGGATGAGGTTGCGCCAGAGAGGCCGGAGGTTGCGGGCGCTCGCTGCGGCGGGAGCTGGCACACTGGGCGGCTGATCACCATCGCCCGTGTCCTGCCACGCCTGGACTTCCATCCCGCGGCACTTGTTGGAGTAGCGTCCATAGTAGCGGACGGTGTGCTGATTCTTCGGAGGAATGTGCTCGACTGCGGCGGCGAGGAACTCCGTGGCGGTGAAGACTTCAAAATTCCTTTTTGTCCGCCAGCTGCGGCTGGAGCGGCAGATGACCCGGCGGGTCTTTTCGACCCAGGTGATCTTTTCCAGCGAGAACGGAGCGCGGAGCAGATACTCCGCGAGCTGTTGACGACCTGCGGCGCTATGGACGGGGCGATCGCCGGCATCGATGCTGAAGCCACTGTGTTTCCAGTTCAGAAGCTGGCGGGCCTTTCGTTCGCTGATGATCTTCTTGTCGAGGAGGTTCGCAATGAAGCGGTGGCGGAAGAGTTCGGCGAAGAGATTCTAGGGTCTCCAAGGGGATCTCATGAAAGCGACCCTCGCGGTCGTAGAGACCGGTGGCGGCCAGGACATGGAGGTGCGGATGGAAGACGAGGTAGTCGCCAAAGCTCTGCACGGCGGCGATGGCGGCGAGTTGGCCGTCGGGAAGGTCGAGGCGGGTCCGGAACCAGTCGCGCAGGCACTCGATGGCAGTGCGGAAGAGGAGGTGGCGTCTCTTGCGAAAGATGCCGCGCAGGGGACGCGGCATGGTGAAGACGAACTGCCGGTGAGGCACCTCGTGACAGACGGTGTGGGCGATCCAATGTCCAGTCTGGCGGACCCGGCGTTGATGACACAACCGCCATGCATCCGATGAAGTGATCACTTTAGCACATCCTGCAATGACCGATCCTCATCGAGAAAGCCCAAGAGGCGGAGGTAGCGAGTGTTGCCATCGTAGGATCGCAGCACGGGCTGGTCACCCTCGTAGGCCGGGTGGAATTTCTTGAAATCGTCACGGGACGAAAAGCGGTAGAGGTCATCGATCACGTAGCGCTTCTTCGTTTTGGCTTCCTGCACCAGAAACAGGGGTCGGCTCTCCTGCTTCGGCCAGGCAGTGAGCTTCAGCCTTCCCTGATGGTTCTCAGCTTCCACCGTCACCGTGCGCTCAGGCGAATCCTTGATGCTGACAAGATCGTAGCGAGTCTTGGCCTTCAGCGCTTCAACCCGTCGACTGATATTCTTGAGCTGATCGACGATCACGAAAACCTGCACCTTCAAGGTCTGGCCCTTGCCCACCGGCACCCGCGGATTGACCACCGAGACAAAGTAGTCGCGGGCATTGGCCTTGGCCCCGGCATAGCCCCAACGATAGCGCAGCTTGGCCTGCTTTGCCTGTGCTTGATGGCCAAAGACCAAGGCAATGCCCCAGGCCTCCGGATCGTTGGCCGTGAAAAAGCCACTCCACCCTCCGGTTTGGCTCGCATCCTTGATGCCCTTGTTGCTGAAGGACACAAACTTGGTGGAAGCAACGCTTCCATCGGGCTTGGAGAGCAGGTGCTCCGGCAGCGTGCTGTGGCGCACACCACCCCAGGGCGTGTTGAAGTAGTTGAGCACATCGTCGCCAAAGTTGTGGATGGCGTAGTTCAGCTCAATGGCTCCGTCCTCGTGCACATTGAAGCGGGTGTAGTAGAGGGCGTTCGATCTGTAGATGGTAGGGACGTGGGCGTGCTGACCCCAGTTGAGAATGCTGTAGGAGGAGTCGGTGACCTTCTCCGCCAGGATGGGGTTGTAAAAGGTCTTCTTGATCGCCGGATCTCGCTTGTAGGTGCCTGAGCCATGAATGAAGTAGGCCAGCGGCCGCTTGGGCCCCATGTCGGTCTGGAAGAGGGTGTCATCGTTTCTCTTCGTGCACACCGAGACCAACTGCCAGACCTCATCGTTCCATTCCGAGCCCTTGTGAATCTGCGGTGGCATGGCCTCACCAAAGGGGCCTCTGAAGGAGTAGATCTGACCACCCTTGCCGATGCGCAGGCTCCAACCGTTCTTCTCGTTGCCCCACTGAAGTTGACGATGAAACACCTGCTTCTCATCGAGGCCATCGCCCCATTTCGAACCGGAGGGCTTGAATTCCGCCGTTTGTTGGACGATCGCATCCGATGCAGCGGGCATGAAGGAAAACAGGTCCACCTCCTGCGCGCTGACAGAAGTCAGCATAATCAGAGGCAATAGTGAGTGTTTCACGGTGATGGCTAATTGCGTTAACCCTGCACTCGCTGGAGCGACTACAGCGAGGTCGTACAAGACTTGGGGTTTAATCTGGTTGGCGCTGCACTCCGATGAACGTTGGCCGGCCACTATTCATCCACAACGCAAAGGCCAAGGGATCTTGGGATCGAAGGGTGTAACGGTTTTTGGAAGGAACCCGAGCCGAATCGGGGCGAAATGGCCCACGGGAGAGCACTGCGGAGAAAGCCCTGTTATTGAGTGGATTCTCGGTTTTTCAGGGGTCAGGGCTGGTACCCCGGGCGGGAATCGAACCCA
>DLRK01000001.1 GCA_002501065.1 Akkermansiaceae bacterium UBA7890 | reverse complement strand
TTTTTGATGGCCTGGACAATCCCTTCAAGGCCACCCGCTATCACTCCCTCATCGTATGCCGTGAATCGCTTCCGGATTGCCTCGAGGTGACAGCCTGGTGCGACGGTCTGGTCATGGGGGTGCGACACCGGGAGCACCCCGTCCACGGCGTGCAGTTTCACCCCGAATCGATCCTGACCGAGGGGGGCAAGAAACTTCTGGAAAACTTCCTCGCTATGCGGCGGTAGCGGCCGAAGAGGGGCCCTCCACCGTCACGGTGATATCCGAGCCCAGTTCCTGGAGCATGTGCTCCAGTTTGTCCATGTCGAAGTCGTCGTTGACTGCCACGCACCCGACTGTGCGGAAGAGGAAGTGGCCTGGTTGCGGGGCAGCGTCACGTTCCGTGCTGAGTTCTTCAAGGTTTCCACCGATCTGTGCTATGATGGATGAAATCTTGCGCACGATTCCGGGGTGATGGTGTCCGTGCACGTCAAAGTTGAGGTGCTTGACGATCCGGTGGGGGACGTTGACTTCCTTGACGATCTGCATGCTCAGACCCTCCAGCTGGTTGAGGGCTTCGATCAACTCATCGTGTCGCTTGTCAGGGCAGTCGCAGCGCAGGATTCCGGCGAAATGGCCAGCGAAGCGTGCCAGTTTCGATTCAAACCAACTGCCGCCGTGCGAGTAAATAGTCTCCGACAGAGTGGCGAGCAGACCCGGACGATCGGGGCCGAGGACAGTCATTACCAAGGAGTGATCCATGCCTTACTTTGGGGTGCGTATCCGCTCCCTGTCCAGCGCGACCGTTGAATGGGAATAAAAAAGCGCAGGGAATGAGAAGATGCTGGAACCAGGCCTGCGATTACACCTAGGATCTGCTACTGTTGCGGATTGATCCCTCGTGCCGGGGACCGATCGTGGGAGAGAGGGTTTGCACTCAAAGGGAGAGGGGAGGCACCTGGTGACCTGCCTGCCGGGGGGCAGGCTTGCCGTGTTGTGCCAGAAGGCGCGCAAGGTGCTGCGCCTTTCCCTCCGGGACCCTTCTCACGTTTCCAGGCTTACCGCGAGGTCGGGGCCCAGCGCTTCCAGAGCAGTGACCAATCCATCTTCGTCGAAGTCCGCCGCCACTGCCACCGATCCAGTGGCCCTGAAGACCGGATGGCCCGCGTGGGGAGCGGACTCGAGATTGCTCACCAGTTCCTCGACATTGCCTCCCGCTCGCACGATGGCGGAGGAGAGTTCCTGAATGATGCCGGGCCGGTCGTTTCCCACCACATCGAATGTGATAACCTTCTGCCGGTCCGTCTCGACGACAAGTTCTTCCGAGACGGTCACGGCAAGGTTCTCAAGGTCCTGCAGGGCGGCGAGCAGGGCCTCGCAGTTCTCTCCCGGACACTCGACCCGGAGGAGGCCGGCAAAGTGTCCGGACAGGTGGGACATGCGAGACTCCAGCCAGTTTCCGCCATACCCGGTCACGGTGGCAGACAGTTCTTCCACGAGCCCGGGGCGGTCCGGGCCGATCACGGTCATGACCAGGTTGCGCATGGCAGGAGTTTCAGGGTTTAGTCCACAGGGTTGAAGTTGGCAATGCAGGCTTGCCGGAAAGGCAGCCTGCGCACTTGGAGCTCACTCCACGATGACCGGCGTGCCGATCTCGGCATTCTCGAAGAATTTTATCGCCATGTCAGCCGGGAGGCGCACACAGCCGTGGGATGCTGCGTAGCCTGGAAGGTGGCCGGCGTGCATGCCGACCCCATGGTTGAACCGCAGGAAGTGCGGCATGGACGAACCGACAAACTGTTGCCCCGGACCCGGCTTGTCCTTGCGTGAGTCGGCGTCGTCATTGATGACAGTTCCGGTGGCGATATCGACGATTGTTCCATAGGTTCCCGAGGAGTAGTCGACGGCCTTCTGGCTCACTTTGAATGTTCCCGGGTTAGTGGTGTACTTTGAACTGCCGGTGGAGACCGGGGTCACGCCTGCCAGCTGTCCACCCTTGTAGAAATAGGCTTTCTGCTCGGACCGGACGATGTGGATCGTGGTCGGACCGATGAGCGAGTCCCCGTCCCAGAACTTGGAGGCCTCAGCCGGGTTAACGGGACCGGTGGGCGAGGTGGAGGTCACGCCGACGCCAGCGAGGTAACTGGAACGAGGCCCTTCTCGATTGTTCGCCAGCGGAATCGGTCCGCAGGAAACAAGGGCGGCGGTGGCTGCCACGACCGGGGCAAGAAAGGGACGGAGATTCATGGGAGGGGTGGCAATGATATACTCTTTCGTGCGGGAAGGGTCAAGGGGATGAGCAGGAGCAGACCGGCACCTTCCTCCATCTTGATGGTTTCCCGGTGAGTTTGTCTGCCAGAACCTTAGAGTTCCAGTCGAGCGGGTTGTTCATAATTCATCCACCACCCGGAACTGCTTGCTGCGGTACTTCTTGCGCCAGGCCTCCGGCTTGAGCGTGCCTACTGAGTTGTCCTCGTACTTTCTGCGCAATCCTTCCAGTTGATTTTTCATCGCGGAGATCTGCGCAGCATACTTCTCATCGTTGTAGAGGTTGCGAAGTTCATCGGGATCCTCCTTCAGATCGTAGAATTCCCACTCCCCGAACTCGTAGAACTGGATGAGCTTGTAGCGCTCGGTGCGAATTCCGTTGTGCCGCGGGACCTGGTGCACGCTGGGATACTCATAATAGTGATAGTAGATGCTGTCCCGCCAGTCCTTGGGTTCCTTGCCCCTTAGGAGGGGTGCGAGGGATCGTCCCTGCATGTCCCCGGGAATGTCCACTCCTGCCGCCTCAAGGAAGGTTTCAGCGTAGTCAAGGTTCTGCACCAGGTGCCTGTCATTCCTTGAACCCGGCTTGGTCACGCCAGGCCACTTGATAATGAGAGGCATGAGCAGGGATTCCTCATACATCCAGCGTTTGTCGAACCATCCGTGATCGCCGACATAGAATCCCTGGTCGGAGGAATAGACTACGATGGTATTATCTGCGATCCCCATCTCGTCCAGCGTACGCATGAGAGTGCCCACGCTCTCGTCCACGCCCCTTACCGAGCGAAGATAGTTCTTGGCATAGCGCTGGTATTTCCAACGGACGAGATCCCTGCCCTTGAGACCGGCCTTTTTCAGAGCGGCATCGCGTGGGGCATAGTGGTCGCGCCAGGCGGTGAGCTGGGTGGGGGTCATGCGTGACATGTTGCGCCAGGCGGATTTGTCGAACATGCCCTTTCGGTCCGCGCCCCTGTAGGCGGGGGTGAGGTTGTAGAAGAGGTCGAACTGCAGGTCCATGTGGCCGTCGATCTCAAGTTCCTGCCAACGGGCTGGACTGGCGTTGTCTTTCCAGTCATCAAAGAGGGTTTTCGGTTCGGGGAGATCCTCATCAGCCCAGAGGTGCAGGTGGCGCAGGGCCGGCATCCAGTTGCGGTGGGGGGCCTTGTGCTGACACATCAGCAGGAAAGGCTTTTCCTGGTTGCGGCCTTTCTTGAGCCAGTCGACGGCAAGGTTGGTCACGATATCAGTACAGTGACCTTCAATGGTGATCTTTCCTTCCGGGGTGAGAAGATCGGGATTGTAGTAGAGTCCCTGACCGGGCAGGACCATCCACTTGTCAAAACCCTGTGGCTTGGACTTGAGGTGCCACTTTCCGAACATGGCTGTCTGGTAGCCGGCTTTCTGCAGGAGTTTGGGAAAGGTCTGCTGGGAACCGTCGAAGTTGTTCCCGTTGTTCATGAAGCCATTCTTATGGCTGTGCTTGCCGGTGATGATGACGGCCCGGCTGGGTCCGCAGATCGAATTGGTGCAGAAGCTCTTGCGGAAGAGCATGCCCTGGGCGGCCAGTTGGTCGATGTGTGGCGTGGGGTTGGCGCTTTTGAGCCAGCCGTCGTAGGCACCGATTGCGTGCGGGGCGTGATCGTCGCTGAAGATAAAGACGATGTTGGGCTGCGAGGCAGCGGTGAGGAGCGGGGCGCAGGTGGTCAGCCAGAGGGCAAGGATGGTTCTCATGGGATGATGGATCTTGGGGAATTATTTCTTCATGTCGAGATAGAGCAAGCGATTCTGCCCGCACATGTAGAGTGGATCGGGCCCTGAGGGCCACGGAGGCGAATCGGTCAGTTGCCGGGGGCGGCCTTCTTCTTGCGCGGCTTCTTCTTGCGGGACGGTTCATTCTTCCACCACTCGCTGGGACCTTCCTTTTCAATCCCCTCAAGGACCTTGAAAAAAACCTCTTTCATCTCGTCGAGTTTTTCCGCCTGCTCGGCGGCCAGGTCGTGTTCCTCCTTCCAGTCCTTCTGGATCTGGTAGAGCTGAAATTTGTCGAAGGATTTGTTGGAGATCAGTTTCCAGTCTCCGATGCGGAGAGCGGCGTGGCTGTTGGCTGGGGCGACATGGGTTCGCCAGAAGAGGGGCACGGGCCGCTTGAGGGGCTTGTCATCGAAGGCCGGGATCATGCTGACTCCGTCAATTGTGCGATCGGCGGGGAGGGGGATGTCCGTGATGTCGAGCACCGTGGAAAATATGTCAGAGCCGATCACCGGAACGTCGCTCACCGAACCAGGCATGATCCTGTCGGGCCAGCGGACCAGTCCCGCCACCCGGATGCCGCCTTCATGGCTGTCGCGCTTGCGACCCCGCAGGCCGCCCGTCGAACCTCGCGTCCGGCCGGAGGTCCCCCTGCCTTCCGGTCCGTTGTCGGAGGTGAAGAAGACAACGGTGTCGTTCCGCAGTCCGAGTTCGTCCAGGGCCTTCATCAGGATTCCAAAGGCGTGGTCGAGTTGCGTGATGTTGCCGTGGTGCTGCCGGATCCCCTCATCGCTGATCCCGGCGTAGGGTTTCATGAATTCCTCTGCCGATTCAATCGGGAGGTGCGGTTCGTGGGTCCAGACCGAGAGGAGAAAGGGCTTCTTCCTGTCGCGGACTTCCTTCAACCAGCGCACGCCCTCCTGAGCCACGAGGGGTGCGGAGAAACCCTCCAGCCTGCCCATTGGTTTGCCGTTGAGAACGAAGTTGGTCGGATTCCTGTGATTGGGAGCCGCGTTGTTCTGAGTTGCCATCCAGTGATTGTAGCCGTGGGCGTCGGGCTGGGGCTGCTTGGCGCTGTTGAAGTGGCCGTTGAGGTGCCATTTGCCCACGTGGCAGGTGTCGTAGCCCTTTTCCTTGAGGAGTTCGGGCAGGGTGATCTCGCTTTCGCGGAGGTGGCAGGAATGTCCCCCCGGAATCCAGCGCCACACGCCATTGCGGTAGGGTGTGCGACCGGTCAGGATGGACGAGCGGGAGGGAGAGCACACTCCGCAGGCCGAATAGCACTGGGTGAAGCGGATGCCCTCGCTGGCAAACTTGTCCAGATGGGGCGATTGAATGATCTCGTTCCCGTAGCATCCCAGGTCGCCCCATCCCATGTCGTCGACAAGGAAGATGACGATATTCGGGTTCGGTGCGCCCGGGAGGGAACCCCCGGTTGTCAGGAGAACGAAGAGGACGAGACTGATGCGCGTCATGGTGGAGGAATTCATGAGGATACGGAACGGTTGTCGAGAGTTGAGATCGTCTTCCTGCAAGATGCGTCAGGCATGGACCCCGCAGAGCGCACACTGCCGGGACAGGTGTGCGCTATGATGAAGGATGGGCGGTTACTTCCCGGGAGGGGGAACCACCGACACCTTTTCCTCGGTGGGAAAATCCCCGGGGATCCTGGCGGTACGCTCGACTGCGCCGGTGGCGGCCCACTCCGTTCCACGCTGGATGATGGTGAAGAAGCCGCGGCAACGCATGGCTTCCACGTCGTGTCCCATCGGAGTGTGGAAGACGCGGCCGTCGCCGAAGGAGATGGTCATGAGCATGGGTTCATTGCGCTTGGACTGCGGTGAGTAGGCGAAACCCTGCACTTCCATTTTCTCGGCTGGTCCGCAGAGGCGGCAGTAGAGTTCGTCCTTCTGGTGCAGCCACTTGGCGGGGAGACCCTTGGTGACCGGGTGGGTGGTGTCGATGTGTTCGACCTTGAAGGGGTGACGGGGGCCATGGCTGCCGCCATTGCCCTTGGTCTCGGAGTCGCGCACGGCCTTGCCGTCCACAACGTGTACCCACGGGCCGTCGCGTCCGATCTTGCGTCCACCCCATCCGCCGACACCGATGATTCTGTTGTAATCCTTCCACTTGCCGAATGAATTGTTGGCGGCGTGGACCACTACGAATCCTCCTCCTCCGCTCACGTAGGCGAGGAAGGATTTCTGCACCTCTTCCGGCCAGTTCTGTCCGTTGTAGTTGCTGAGGACGGCATCGGCCTTGTCGAAGGCCGGGCGCCACTTGTCCCAGGCCTCCCGGTTTGCGCCGCCCGGAGGGGAGGTCGAGACGGTCACCTGGAATTGTCCGCAGGACTCGAGGGCTTCCACCAGCACCGGGGTGGTGGCCTTCCAGTTGTGGTTGTTCTGGCCGTCGATGATGAGGACTTTCATCTTCTTGTCTTCCCCGAGGGCATTGCCGCTGAGCAGCGCGCCTGCAAGGGTGAGAGAGGCAAGGTGTAGAGCGATTCGCGTTTTCATGATTGAGGTAGTTCGTCAGAGGAACGTTGCGTATTGCAGCAGGCTGGGCGGGATCCGTCAATCGGACTGGCGGCGTGACTTCAGGGCGGGGTGCTCAGGATGAAGGGACGTCGGGTAGCCTACTTTCCCTTTCGTTCGGAGAGGAAACGGATCAGGTCCCGCAGTTCTTTCCTGTTCAATTGGGCGGTCAACCCGGGGGGCATGACCGTGCCGGCTTCCTGGCGCTGGGCGACGTTGCCGGGGGCGAGGGTCTTTCTGGTCCTGGTTACCGCGTCTTCGATGACGATGCGTTGCTTGTCCTCATGCTTGAGGTGACCACTAACCACCTGGTTGTCGCGGGTCGTGATGGTGGTGGAAAGGTAGCCTTCCTTGATCTGGCGTCGGGGCCAGACCACTGATTCGATGATGATTTCGACTGGCAGTCCCGCACCCACTGCGGTCAGTTCGGGGCCAAAGTCCAGTCCGCATCCGTCGATGAGATGGCACATCGTGCAGGCCAGGGAATCGCGATGATAGACTTCCGATCCACGCTTGGCATCACCACTTGCCTTGACTTCGGCAGCGAGGGTGTTGATCCATTGCTCACTGTAGGCCGGCATGCCGATGGTCTTGCGTCTGTCCGGGCCGGCAGCCTCAAGAACCCCGGCGAGGGCGGGGGAGTGTAGCCCGGTCGCTCCCAGTGCTCCCTGGATGCGGGCGCGGAGTTCCGGCTTCAGTCCGGTTTCCTTCAGGATGGCAGCGAGGACGACGTCTCCTCCCTTGCGCGTGAGAAAGGGGACGAGATAGGGTTCCAGTGGGTCGTCCTGCCCGGTCGCGGCCAGGGCCCCGGCCGCAATCCGGGCCGCGCGAACCGGTTCAATTCCGGCCAGGGTGTCCAGGGCAGCGTGACGCAGGCCGATTTCTTCAGCCTCGTCGAGCAGTCGGCTCAGGGCGTTGAGACGGGGTTTGCCCATCTCCGGCAGTCGGCTCATGGCTTCCACCGCTGCGATACGGACCTCCGGCTCGAAGCGGGGGTTGAGGCTGGCCTGGATCACGCGATCGCCCAGATCCCGAAGGTTCCAATGCCCAATCAACTGCAGGGCATGCATGCGTTGTCCGGTCGTTCCACTTTCGACGGCGAAGACGAGGAGCAGTGGCAGGACGGAGGTGCGGGGTTTCAGGTTGCGGAGCCGGGCGGATTCCACCAGGGCTGCCAGGGCGGGCGTGGCGTTTTCGCGGAATTTATAGGCGAGGGTGACGAGCCATTCGAGGTCCTCGATCGTTCCCTGTGTGGCCAGGAGCTTGGCCAGAGTGGCAAAGGTTGGGCTGCTCCGGTCGCTGGTCTGATCCTCCAGCATGGTCCGTGCGATCCCGGCGGCATCCTGCCCGGTGGTCTGCTTGAGGAGAAAAGCCAGCTGGCCAGCGTCCGAGATGGCGAGTTTGCCCTCCTGAAGAGCGGCAAACCACCGGGGTTGCAGGGCGTGCGCACACTGGCGCAGGGCGGCTTCCAGGAAGCGATCGGTGGGTGCCTCCAGCACGCGGGTCGCCACTGCCATGGCCTCGGCGGACTGGAACTGGCCGGCGGCCACCACTGCCTCCAGGCGCACGCGCGGGTGGGGGTCAGTGACCGATTTCTCGAGAGAGCGCAACGGTTCCTGCAGGCGGTCGTGCCACCGTCCCACCACCCGGGTGGCGTAGGCTCTGGCGAGCGGTTCCCGGGCGCCGAGGAGCTGGTTGAGGAGGCTGACATTGACCACCTCAAACCACTCGTAGAGGCAGAGCGCCTCGAAGAGGTGGTGCTCGAAACGGGGATCGTCCGGGTCGAGGGTGGATACCCAGGCGGCCAACTCTTCTTCCAGGCGTCCGGCAATCTCCGGGTCGTGGTAGCGGTTGGAGAGGATCATGCGCAGCCGCTCGCGTTCCTTGAGGGGAGCGGTCTTGAGAGCATCCAGCAGGTTCCTGGTCGGCAGCTCATCATACTGCGGTTGTTTCACGGTCTTCTTCCCCTTGGCCGTGATGCGCCAGATCCGGCCGTGCTTCTTGTCCCGGTCGGGATGGCGCAGGGAAGCCTGGTAGTGCCCGATGATGGGATTATACCAATCGGCAACGTAGAGGGCGCCGTCGGGGCCGGTCTGGACATCGACGGGGCGGAAGCTCTGGTGGTCCGTGCGCCAGAGCGGATCGAGCAGCTCGCCCTTGTGTCCGGCCCCGTCGGTAGTGACCTTCAGGCGATCGACGAGATGGGCGAAGTATCCCGCGATCACGATGTTGCCCTGCAGGTCGTCAGGGAGGGCGGGGGAATCGATGATCTCGCAGATCATGCTCTTGATCCGGGTGCCGCCGATATCGAGCGGCTGATGGCGGTGTTCGGTGTGGATCATGACCGGCAGGAGTTCGCTCACCGCGTTGCCGTTGCTCTTGGCGAAGGGTTCGCCCCAGTGTCCGTGCGAAAGACCCCAGGGGTTCTGGCCGCTGCATCCCCGGAAGGCGTGCAGCTGCATGCGCCGGGGCCGGAGGCGCCAGACCCCGTGCTCATCCATGCGCACGATGCCCCAGGGCGTTTCCACCCGGGAGAAATTGTGCAGACCCTGGCAGAAGAGAAGTTCTCCGCCGGGGGTCCAGGTGAGGGAATTGATGTTCTGGTGGGTGTCACCGGTTCCGAAGCCGGTGAGGAGAACCTCACGGGTATCCGCCCGGTCGTCCCCGTCTTCATCCCGCAGGAAGAGGAGATCCTGGCCCTGTCCGAGATAGACTCCACCGTTGCCGATCGCAAATCCGGTGGGCATGTCCAGGCCGTCTGCGAAGATCAGCGTTTCGTCCACGCGGCCATCCCGGTCGTTGTCCTGCAGGATGAAGAGCTTGTCGCCGGGGGCCTTGGTGGGGAGAGCCTGCGGATAGACGAGGGTGCAGAGCACCCACAGGCGGCCCCTGGGACCCCAGCGCATCGCGATGGGATTGGCGATGCCATTTTCCTCGGACGCAAAGAGAGAGACTTCGTAGCCTGCGGCGATCTCAAAGGAAGAGAGTTCGGCTCTGGCGGAGTTGTCCCGCAGGGAGGGGCCAACCGAGTAATTCTTCTGCTGAGCGAATCCCACGGCGGGATTCAGGAACAGGAGGCAGACGAGGATCTGCTTCTTCACTTGACGCCCTCCTTCACTTTCCAGATTTCTGCTTCCGCCTGCTCAATGAGCGGGATGATGGCATTGACCTCTTCGGGGAACCAGCGGGGTTTGCCCGGCCGGTGGTCCCTGCTGCTGGGCACGTGCTGGCGGTTGCCGTAGAGAAACGACCAGTTGGCGGGTCGCCAGTGTTGACGCCAGAGCATGTTCTTGTGCTGTATTTGCTGGCGCAGCGGTTCAAGGACGCCGTCCCGGCCGGGGACCTCCCGTCCGATCAATTGCGACATGACGCTTCGTGCCCAGGCCCGCTGGCCTTCCGGGTTGAGGTGACTGCTGTCACTGGTCAATCCCGAGGGATCGAGCTTGTGCAGGTCGACGTAGAGGTGACCGCGCCGCCGGGCCAGTTGGCGAATGCCTTCACTGTAGGCGACGACATCTCCATTGCGTCTGCTCAGGTCGGGGAGGAGTGGGTTGCCGGTTTTTTCATGGCGATGGGGTGACACCAGGACAATGCGGGGAGTGCATTTTTCGAACTCGTCCAGGAGTTTGCCGTAGGCCGCGAGAAACTGAGGAAGCTGCGTTGCTCCATCCAGAGCCTCCATCTGGCCGAAGTTCGCAATGATGACGCTTGCTCCCATGCGCCTGAGCAGGTCGAGGTGCGTGCCGGAATTACGCGGGCGCTGCTGGCGGTAGACGGTGTCCGCCTGCCAGGCGAAGTCGCGAAAATAAACGGGATCAGAGGCCGCGTGGGTGAGCATCGCTTCCAGATGACCCGATCCGAACTGCTGGACCATGCTGGTGCCACCCGCCAGGGCCACGACGTCATGGGGCCGCAGGGCAAACTTGCCTGTGAAGGGTTTTGTCCGGGGCGCGATCGAGGTGGAATTCGCCGGTCCGGGGATCAGAAGTTTTGCCAGGGTTGCCCCCTCCCGGTAGTGCCAGGGCCCCGTGAGGGGAATTGTCTTTCCGTCTCCGGTCAGTTGCAGTTTCCCGTGAGTCTGCGCCAGTCCTCCGGTAGAGCCGTGATCGAACACGCGCACGGCGATGGTGTTCTTTCCCGGCGTGAGCGTGCCGGCGGGCAACCTGTAGTTGCGGGGAGCGAAGTGGGCTCCGGGCTGTTCGTGTCCGCCCACCCGCTTTCCGTTCACCCAGGTCACGTCCATGTCATCGATCGCTCCCAGCTCCAGGGTGGCTTCCCCGCGCGCCATTGCTTCGCCGATCTCCACCGTGCGACGGAACCACACGATGCCATCGTAGTCGGGCAGTCCCGCCTTTTCCCAGTGGGCGGGCAAACTCATGGTTTTCCAGTTGCGGTGATCAAAGCTCTTCTGCGCCCAGAGTGCATCCTGGGATCCAGGGTCATGCAGGGCGATCCGTTCCGGCCATCTGGGGGTGGCTGCACCAGCCGTTCCATAGCTGACGGGGCGTGGTTTCAGGCGAGGCGGGCTGGATCCGTCGTCGGCACGGGCCGCAGCCAGGGCAACAACGAAAATGAGAACGGAATGACGGGCGACCATGAGGCGGCGGAAGCTACGGTCCCATTTGTCTGCTTTTTCCGCCTTTCAGCCAATCACAAAGAGTCTCGCCCCCCCCAGGGACGGGCTCTCCCGGTGTGTGGTCTGAAGCAAGGCACAATGGGGAGGCATGCCAGGAGCGGACACCCGCGATCGAATCATGTCCGTGTCCCAATGGGAGCTTTTCATGGGAATGGCTCTTCCCTAGGGTAATGCAATGATTCGGATCTGCCTCTCCCTGTTGTTTCTGCAGCTGGTTTCCCTTGCGGTGGCGAAACCGGAGTTTGTGAACCTCGCAGCCAGTGCACGGATCACCGCTTCTTCCGAATCGGAGGGGCAGAAGCTGGCGGCCGGTGCGATTGCAGATGGCCGGATCGCGCCAGCCCTCTCCCAGCACCTTGAGTTTTATCCGGATTCACAGGGAGCAAAGTCGTGGGCGGTTGACGGAGAGGTGGCCGAGGACAAGGGGGAACTGGTCCTGGAGTGGAAGGAGTCCGTGATGGTGCAGGAGATTGTCTACTTCGGACGGACGACCTGGTTGCTGGAGGAATGCTTCAAGGATTATGAGATCTTCGTCGACGATCGGGCCGAGCCGGTGGCGAAGGGTGCCTTTGAGAAACGGCATGGTGGCCAGCGGGTGACAATCGAGCGGCAGGCCGTAAGAAAGCTGACCCTGCGATTTCTCAACTCACACGGGGGACCGAATCCCGGGGCAGCCGAGATCCTGGTCCTGGACGAGAAGCTGAGCGATGCAGCCCTGGCGGCTCTTGCCCCGGCCAAGCCTCCCCTGGTGAAGAGCCCGCCTGATCCGGTCTCGCATGCTCACATCGTATGGAATACGCCGGGAGGAAATGCGGAGGGAGCAATGCCGATTGGGAACGGTTCCCTGCTGGCTCATGTGTGGACTGATCAGGACGGAGTCGTTCATGTCGGTCTGGGGGCCCGGAAAGCCGACGGTCGGATTGCCCCGGTGGGAGGGGTGCGGTTTCGGCTTGAGCAAGGGTTTCACACCGAGTCGTCTTTTCATCAGGCCCTGCGTTTCAAGTTCGGCGAGGTGACCATCAAGAGCCTGCAACAACCCGAGAAGCCGGTTTTTTCGTTCTTCGTGGATGCCAATCGCGATGTGCTTCATCTGCAACTGCGAACCGGGAAGCCGGTTGACTTCGTGGTGGGTCTGGAAGGAGACGGGGAGCACAAGGCTCTGAAAGACCACAAGCGGTTGCGGATCAGGAATGCCGATCACGCCCTGGTGGTTCTGTGCGACGGGATGGAGCCGGGGGAAGGGGTGGAACTCAGGAATCCCGCTCCCGCCGCTGCCTTTGACCTGCAGGTGCACCTGCTCCGGGAGGTTTCCAAGGTCGAGAAGCTGGATGAGACCCTCGGGGGGATCGGTAAGGCGGACGTCAACGGTTCGGTCAGCGGACAGATGGACGTCTGGAACAAGTTCTGGAACCGGGGCAGCATACACCTCGGCAGCGATGAGAAAGCGGCCGCCATCTCGCGCGCCCTGGTGCTGAGACGCTATCTGAGTGCGGTCAGCGGGCGGGGTCCTCATCCGCTCAAACCGACGGGGGAACCGGCCAGGGAAGTTCCGGAGCGGAAGCTGGTTCCGTGGACGAAGGAGAAGAGTGAGGCGGCCATCGCGGCAGCGCTCGCCAAGGCCCGGCCAGCTCTTGAGGTGGGGCAGGGGAAGGCCCGCTTCCCACGGTTCTGGGGAAGTGACTTTGCCAACCTGCCCGCGGAGAGCGATCCCATTGACGGTTTCATGGATACGTTGCAATCGATGTTGCTGGTGGCCACCGGCAAGCGTGCGTGTGTTCTGCCCGGTTGGCCGGTCGATCAGGATGTGGTGGCACGGGTTGACTGTGAAACCGGCCTCGGGGTGGAGGTTGCCTGGGTGAACGGCAGGCTCGAGCGGCTCGAAGTCTATCCCAAGCAGCGGACGAGTGAGGTTTTCGGGATCGGAGCGTATGCGGCAGTGGTGAAGGAGATCCTGCCGGGATCCTTCCGCATGCCCGCCATTATCTCCTTCCTGGGACCCGGCTGGGTCGGC
>DLRK01000124.1 GCA_002501065.1 Akkermansiaceae bacterium UBA7890 | reverse complement strand
GGAGCGGTGCGCGCCCCGGTCCGGTCGGGTTTCCGGATAACCTTTTCGTCGGTTTTCGGGGCCGGGGAACAGGCGCTGAGGAGCAGGCTGGCAGCCAGGAGAAGGCAGAGGTCTTGCATGACGCACTATAACGTGCAGGCTAGGGTCTCAGCAACCGCAAGCCGCTCATGAGTAAGGTTCCCTGGGATCAAGTAGTAAGCCTTTCCGGGCTGGATATCGCGAAGCTCATCCTTTCGGCCTTCGTGATACTCTTTGTCACCAAGATCCAGCTCTTCCACGATCGCCTCTCCGCCCTGCTCATTGCGCTGCCCCTGATCTCCCTGCTGGCCATGATCTGGATGCGTGTGGAGGGACAGGATTCCGGGCGGATCGCCAACCACGCCGAGAGTACGTTCTGGTTCGTCCTGCCTACCCTTCCCATGTTTTTGATTCTCCCCTGGATGCTCCGCAATGGTTGGGGTTTCGGGACGGCCCTGGGGGTTAACTGCATTTTGACAGTCTTCTTCTTCCTGGGCTTCATGACCATTCTCAAGTCGTTTGGAATCAAGTTGTTATAAAAGAGAAAGGGGCCAGGTGGTGGTGGATGGAAGGGGCTGAGGTAGTTAAGCCTTCATAACATTCGATCTTCCCAGATGAGATGCTCGTGGCTCGGATGGGCAGTCGGGGAGCAATGAACAACCGGGGCCCCTCCTGACGGCTGGAATCCGGCACCTCCCGGCCTGAATCATCCAGTCCGAGCAAAATTTCTTGAATGGAGTCTTGAACTATGGTTCGTGCTCACCTCTGAGGGCGCAATAGGCTCCTTCTCTTTTTTACGAACCAAACCGCGCGGATGGAGGCTGATAACGTGATTCCCTTTGAGCAGCCGAAGCCTGTGTCTGGATTTTCCGGCGTACCCATGAAAAGTGATCTCGTAGACCAGGCCGCAGCAATCATTCCCAGTCCCCAGATTCTGATCAACATGGTCTCCAAGCGGGTCCAGCAGCTGAATACCGGCCGCGCCCCCTTGATTGATACGGTGCCGAGTATGGGAGCGGCGGATATCGCGCTTACGGAAATCATAGAGGGCAAGATCCAGCTCGCTGAGCAGCCGATCATCTGAAACCGCGCGCGGGCCCGCGCTGCAAACGGCCGTCATTATGAGTCGTGATGTCGCCACTAACAAGAAGGCGCGCCGCGATTATCATATCTCGGAGACCTACGAAGCCGGGATTCAGCTGCGGGGAACCGAGGTAAAGTCCATCCGCGAGGGGAAGGTCAACATCTCGGATGCCTTTGTCCGGATCGAGAGGAAGGAAGCCTTTCTCTACGGTTGCGACATTCAGCCATGGCAGACCGCAGCGGAGTACTTCCAGCACTTGCCCAAGCGCCCCCGCAGGCTGCTCCTCCACAAGAATGAGATTCTCAAGCTGGCCCAGTCCACCGACGAAAAGGGCTTCACCCTCCCCTGTCTCCGGATGTATTTCAAGGGAAGCCGGGTGAAGATCGAGTTTGGACTGGGCAAGGGTAAAGGCCATTCCGACCAGCGCCAGGACCTGAAGAAGCGAGTGGAATTGCGGGAGGCCGAGCGTGAGATGGCGAGGTTCAACCGGAGGTGACCCGGGGAGGCCGTCGTGGCTCCGGCGCCTATAACGTCACCCCGGTGACGGAGAGAATTCCCGCTACGGTCCGGACGGTCTCCATCACCTCGGCGGCGAGGGGTTGATCGACTTCGATGATGGTGAGGGCATTTCCAGCCTGCTCGTTGCGGGCCAGGGACATGTTGGCAATGTTGACCCCTGCTTCGCCGAGGGCGTTGCCCAGCGCACCCACGATGCCGGGGTGGTCGTCGTTGGAGACGATGAGGAAGTGTCCCTCGATGTTTGTGTCCACGAAGATGCGGTCGATCTCCACGATCCGGGGAGTCCTGCCAATGATGGTGCCGGCCAGGCGGAACTTGGTATCACCCTTGGTGAGTTCGGCGACGAGGAGTTCGGAAAACTCGGTGGCGGCGCTGATGGTGGACTCGGTCAGGTCCAGGCCCATTGACTTGGCCACTGCCGGGGCGTTTACGATGTTGACCTGCCCTTCATTGCAGCCAGCGGCCAGGAGGGCGGTGAGGACGTGCCGGGAAACCAGGCCAGTGTCCCTTTCGGCCAGTGGGCCGTGGTAGGAGACTCGCAGGGCATCGGGGCTGGCGGGACCCAGCTTGGCGAGCACTTTCCCAAGGGCGGTGGCCAGATCGAGGTAGGGACCCAGTTCGGCAAGGGCCGCGGCATCGAGGGAAGGCATGTTGATCGCGTTTCGGATCTCCCCGGTGGTGAGAAAGTCACGGATCTGTTCGGCTACCTGGATGCCCACGTTTTCCTGGGCCTCCGCGGTGGAGGCTCCCAGGTGAGGAGTGAAGGCCACGTGTTTGCCAGGCGAAAAGAGGGGGTGGTCGGCGGCAGGCGGTTCGTCCTCATAGACATCGAGGGCACAACCGGCGATGTGGCCGCTGTCGATGGCCACCTTGAGGGCCTCTTCATCAATCAGTCCACCCCGCGCGCAGTTGACCACGAGGGCGCCCTTGTTCATCAGGGCCAGCCGTTCGGAATTGATGATGTGCCGCGTGTCGTCGGTGAGGGGCACATGCAGGGTGACCACGTCCGCCCTGGTGAGGGCGGCGTCGGGAGATTCCGCGAGCTCGATCTTGAGTTCATCGGCGCGTGCCTGGGTGAGGAAGGGGTCGAAGGCCACGACCTTCATGTTGAATCCCTGTGCCCGCCTGACGAACTCGCTGCCGATGCGGCCCATCCCGATCACGGCCAGACGCTTGCCATTGAGTTCGATACCGGCGAAGGCCTTGCGGGCGGCCTTGAAGTTGCCCTGGAGCACTTCGGCGTGGGCCGGAGCGATATTGCGGGCAGTGGCCAGCATGAGAGCGAAGGCGTGCTCGGCGGTGGAAACAGTGTTGCCTGTGGGCGTGTTCATCACGATCACGCCGTGTGCGCTCGCGGCCTCGCGGTCGATGTTGTCGACGCCCACTCCGGCCCGGCCGATGGCCTGGAGCCTGGAACCCCTGGCGATGACTTCCGCAGTGGGCTTGGTCTGGGAGCGCACGATGAGGGCGTCGTAGTCGCCAATGATTTCCAGAAGTTTTTCCGGTTGGGAGCCGAGATCGGGAATGAAGTCGGCAGTGATGTCGGGGTGCTCGTTCAAGAGGGCGACCCCATGCTCACTGATGGGGTCCGCGACAAGGACACGGTGACTGGCCATTTGTTTGGCGCGCACTTATGCCAGACGGGGGAGAAAGGCAAGGACAGGTGCGTAATTATAGGGCTACAGGGCAGGTGGCGGGTCGATGGGGTTTGTGGATTTCCCCGGTCCTCCTCGCTTGACGCCCGCGCGGGGTCTGGAAGAGTCGCGCTCATGAGCGACGACCCCAGGCGGAAGCACTCTTCCATTGTGCTGGATGGCCCGGACCGGGCCCCCAGCCGAGCGATGCTCTATCCGGTGGGCTACAAACGTGAGGACTTTGACAAGCCGCAGGTCGGCGTGGCCTCCACCTGGAGCCAGGTGACCCCCTGCAACATGCATATCGACCGCCTTGCACAGGAGTCCGCCAAGGGCGTGGATGCAGCGGGCGGCAAGGCTGTCATTTTCAATACCATCACGATTTCGGACGGCATCTCGATGGGCACGGAGGGCATGAAGTACTCCCTGGTCAGTCGGGAGGTGATTGCGGATTCCATCGAGACCGTGGTCGGCTGCGAGGGTTTCGACGGAATGGTCACCATCGGGGGCTGCGACAAGAACATGCCCGGGTGCATCATTGCGATGGCCCGGCTCAACCGCCCTGCGGTCTTTGTCTATGGAGGCACCATCCTGCCCGGATGCACGACGGTGCATGGTGAGGAGAAGTCGCTCGATATCGTCTCGGTCTTCGAAGCGGTCGGGAAGCACGCGAGCGGGGACTACTCCGACGCCGACCTGCAGGCGGTGGAGGAGAACGCCATCCCGGGGGCAGGGTCCTGTGGAGGAATGTATACCGCCAACACGATGGCCAGTGCGATTGAGGCCCTCGGAATGAGCCTGCCCAACAGTTCGGCACAGGCTGCGGTGGGAGATGACAAGATGCGGGACTGCTTTGATGCGGGTGCCGCGGTGCTGGCCATGCTGGAGAAGGGGATCACCCCGTGCGATATCATGACCCGCAAGGCCTTTGAGAATGCCATCACGCTGGTCATCGCGCTGGGGGGGTCGACTAACGCAGTCCTGCACCTCCTTGCCATGGCCCACGCGGCTGAGGTGCCGCTCGGGATCGACGATTTCACCGAGATCGGGAAGAAGGTGCCGGTTCTGGCCGATCTCAAGCCGAGCGGCAAGTTCGAGATGGCCCCCCTGGTGGAGATCGGGGGAACGGTGCCGCTCATGAAGATGCTCCTCGAGGGCGGGTTGCTGCACGGGGACTGCCTCACTGTGACGGGCAGGACCATGGCTGAAAACCTGGCCAATTCAGACCTCGAGTATCCACCTGACCAGGTCATCGTGCGATCCCTTGACAATCCGATCAAGGCTGACAGCCATTTGCGGATTCTCTACGGCAACCTCGCCCCGGAGGGGGCGGTGGCCAAGATCTCGGGAAAGGAGGGAGAAGCTTTCACCGGGCGGGCGCGCGTCTTCGATTCGGAAGAAGACGCCATGAAGGCCATCCTGGATGGCACCATTGTGACGGGCGATGTGATTGTCATTCGCCGTGAAGGGCCGAAGGGTGGTCCGGGCATGCGCGAGATGCTGGGACCCACCGCGGCCGTGATGGGACGTGGACTGGGTGACAGCGTGGCGCTCATCACCGACGGGCGTTTCTCGGGAGGCAGTCATGGATTCGTAGTCGGTCACATCACTCCCGAGGCCTATGAGGGAGGACCGATCGGACTGCTTGCGGAAGGAGATGAGATTACCATCGATGCGGTGGCCAATCAGATCAGCGTGAACCTCAGCGACGGGGAACTGGCAGCCCGCAAGGCAGACTGGACCCAGCCCGAACCGCGCTACCGCCGCGGAGTGCTGGCCAAGTATGCGGCCTCGGTGACCTCCGCCAGCGAAGGAGCGGTCACGGACAAGGATCTGTAGGGCGGTTCCCGGTTCGTTTCGCGGGGACAGCGCATCCCTTACTTCTCGGGAGCCTTCTCGGGGAGAATGGTGACCTGTGCGGCATTCTCCCTGCCGAGGTGCTTCCCGGCGAGGGCGTTGATCTCGGCAAGCTTGATGGAAGCGTAGTCCGCGTCGCGCCCGCGGGCCCAGTCGAGGCGGTAGGGCTCGGACTGGCACTGGGCCATCACGGTGTTGAGCCAGTAGCCGTTATCGCGGAGGGTCTTTTCCAGGTTGGAGAGGATGGGCTTGAGGGCCCGGTCCAGTTCGTCCTGGGTGACACCCTTGGCTCCCAGCTCAATGCCCATCTCATGGATCAAGGCGGTCACCTTTTCAACATCCTCCGGGGCCCCGATCGACATGGCCATCAGGTTTCCGTAGTCGAAGACCATGCTTGCATTGGCGTGTGCCTGCGGACTGTAGGTGGCTCCCAGTTCCTCCCGCAGCTTGGTCCGCAGCCGGTCGTCCAGGATGGCGGCCAGCACATTCAGGCGGCGCAGCTCCCCGATGTCCTCTTTCACCGCCGGAATACGCCAGCCCACCATGGAAGCGGCCTGGGGGATCTTGGAAGTGTAGGTGAACTTCCTGGTGGCCGGGAGCTGTGGGGTTTTCAACTGACGCTCCTTGCCGAGGGCCGGCCTGGTGCTTGAGCGGGTGGGCAGGGCACCGACTGTTCCGAGGATGAGTGGGATGGTCTTTTCGATGTCGAAGTCACCCACGAGACTGATCTCAAGGTAGGAGTCATCAAACTCGGGACTGATCCAGGCCTTCACATCATCGGCGGTGTACTTGGCGAGAACCTCGGGATCCGGCTTGGCGAAGCGGCCGTCTCCTCCCCGTGCCCACTCCTGCATCTCGGCCATGGCACCACTGAGGGTGAACTTTAACTGGGAGCTGATCATGGGAAGCATCTTGCGGAACTGACGCAGGGCCTCCTCGCGGTAGCCGGGATCGGTGATGCTGGCGCAGAGGAGCTGTAATTGCAGCTCAAGATCCTCCTCGGTGGTGCGTCCATCCATCGTGAAGGCATCCTCATCGACACTCAGGTTGCCACCCACGTTCCGGCCGGCCGTGATGCGCTGAAGGTCGTCACTGCTGTGCTTGCCGAGTCCGCCCGCGTTCAGGAGAATGGAGGAGAACATGTCGAGACTTGGTTTGTCAGTCGGTTGGGTCAGCTTGCCGTTGCCGAGGCGGGCGTGCATGCTGATGGAGTTCTTCTGGAAGTTGGTACGCTTCAGGTTGATTCGCGTGTTGTTGGAAAGAATCAGCTGCGTGATGCCGAGGTCCTTGATTTCCCGCCGCGAGGTCACCGTGCCCGCCTTGCCGAAATCCGTGTAGGCGAAGGAGACATCCTCTTTCTTCTCGGGGGGGGCGACCTTGACCGCCTGGCTCTTCTTATAAAGGGCGGTGAGGACCTTGGCCCCGTCCTCGGGAGCGGCCTTGGAGGTCAGGGTGATGGTGAGATCCCGGTCCTTCCAGAGGCTCTGCAGGGACTGGTGGCACTTCTCGAGGGTGAGGGCCTTGAGCGCCATCCTGGTGATCCGGAGGGATTCCTCGGGATTGGTAAAGACCCGGTTGCTGCCGATGCTTTTCACCAGTCCCATTGCAAGCGAGGCGGACTGGCGGGTGTCGGCCCGTTTCACCGCCTGCTCGGCCCTGTTGAGAATCTGGGCCTTGATCTCATCGAGTTCGGTCTGGGTGAATCCGTATTCCAGGGCGCGGCGCAGTTCCTGCTCCATCACGGGCACCGCTTCCCTCCATTTGCCCTCGACGGCGGTGACATCAATGGATCCGAATTCAAGGGCGTTGAACCATTCGAAGCGGCCCGCACTTCCCGAGGAAATGGGCGAGCCTTCCTTCTTGGCGAGGATGTCAAAACGGCGGCCAATGATCGAGTTGGCCACCCGGAGTGGCATGCGAGCGACCCTGGTGGCGGCCCGGTCGGGTTTCGGCTCGTACTTCTGCACGAATCCAAGGGCCAGGTCGTCACTCTTGACCTCCTTGTCGGAGAAGACCGCAGCCTGGAAACCGAAGCCGCCTGGGATCGTGCCCATCCGGGGATCCGCCCCGGGTTCCTCGGGATTCTTCATGGAGGTGAAGGTCTTCACGATGCGGCCCTCGTAGTCATCGGGATCGATATCACCCACCACGATGAAAGTCATGTTGCCCGGGATGTAGTAGTCCGAGTAGAAGGAGGTGAAGCGGTCGCGTCTGGCCTCCTTGATGACTTTCTCGGTCCCGATCGGGAAGCGATGGGTGATGAGGGAATCAGGCAGGAGAAACTCGAACTGCTGTTCCATCAGGCGCATCTCGACAGAGTCCCGGGAGCGTTTTTCGGAGAGAATCACGCCCCGTTCCTTGTCGATTTCCTTGATGGCGAGGAGGGCCCCGTCACCAAAGTCACGCATGACCTCGAAGGCGAGCTTGAGAGTGTCCTTTTCCAGGTTGGGCAGGTTGAGCATGTAGACCGTCTCGTCGAAGGAGGTGTAGGCGTTGGCGTGTGCTCCGAAGGCGATTCCGAGACGCTGCATACGCCCCAGGAGGTTCTCCACGTCGGGGAAGTTCCTGCTCCCGTTGAAGACCATGTGCTCAAGGAAGTGAGCCACCCCGCGCTGGTCCTCCGCCTCATGAAGCGATCCCGCTGCGATGTGAAGGCGCAGTGAGACGCGGCCCGGGGGTTCGGCGTTCCGTCGGATGGCGTAACGCAGCCCGTTGTCCAGGGCACCGAAGCGCACATCCGGGTCAACCGCGATGTCACTGTCCTTGTGAGGCCACGGGACGGGTTTGACTTCCCCGGCGGGGAGAGCTGTGGTCCCTCCGAGGGCCAGGAGGAGGAAGGAAAGAGCGTGAAGGTGCTTCTTCATGGAGGAGGATGGTTGGTTCTTTAGGGCAGTTTGCAATGATGAAACGGTACCGGGGGTCAGGATTGTGCAAAAGGCATTGCAATCCGAAGGTCCCGGTGCTTTTCTGCCGCCCCGGTTTCCCGGCATCAGCGCACGTGGCGGAATTGGTAGACGCGCTAGATTCAGGATCTAGTGAGTGAATAACTCGTGGAGGTTCGAGTCCTCTCGTGCGCACCA
>DLRK01000185.1:2870-6945 GCA_002501065.1 Akkermansiaceae bacterium UBA7890 | reverse complement strand
TGAGGGCCAGGGAGAAGGACAGGGCCAAGGGCAGGGTGAGGGCCAGGGAGAAGGGCAGGGTGAAGGACAGGGCCAAGGGCAGGGTGAAGGACAGGGCCAAGGGCAGGGACAGGGACAGGAGAAAGGGAAAGGTGAGGGCAACGAGGGAAACTGGACCGGAAAAGGCGGAGCAGACGGTCCGCGGCGGAAGCGTTCAGGGGGGAGCAAGCATATTGGACTGCCGGAGAGGGCGCGGGGAGCGTTGCGGCAGTCACAGGGGGAACGTTACTCCCCTGAGTATGGCCGGATGATTGAGCAGTACTTGAAGAACCTCGCGGATTCTCCCGGCGGGAAATAACGATCTCTTGCGAAATCATGCCGATGCGTGTCCTGCTCCTGTTGTTCATTCTTGTTCCGGCCCTTGTGCCAGGATTGGCACGGGCGCAGGCGGAGAGCGCAGTGAAGGTGGATGCCGAGACCGAACGGATCATCAACCGCGGGCTCAAGTACCTCGCTAAGTACCAGTCGCCAAACGGGTCCTGGCAGGGACGCAACGAAAAGGAGCGTCATTATCCCATTGCCATGACGGCTTATGCGCTCATGGCTTTCCAGGCCTCCGGGCATTTGCCGGGAGAGGGCGAGTATGGCCGGGAGGTCACCTTGGGGGTGCAGTATCTCCTCGACTCCGTTTCCCCCGAGGGCCTGATCGGCGACAAGGATAACGGGCAGTACATGTACTTCCACGGGATCTCCACCATCGCCCTGGCGGAACTCTACGGGCAAACCAGTAACCCGTCGATCCGGTCCAAGTTGGAGCGTTTGGTCAAGATCATCGTCTCGAGCCAGAACGAGAATGGCGGATGGCGCTACAAGCCCACGGCCACGGATGCGGATATTTCGGTCACGGTCCTGCAGGTGGTGGCCCTGCGGGCGGCAAAAAACGGGGGATTGAAAGTGCCGCAGACCACCATCGATGACGCGGTGAACTATGTGCGGAGCTGTTATAATAAGGCGAAGGGTGGCTTTTCCTATCAACCGGGAAGCGGGCCGGGATTTGCCCGGACGGCGGCCGCCATCTACTCACTGCAGGTTTGCGGCCACTACGATGACCCCCTGGTCAGGGAGGGGTCGAAGTATCTCTTCGAAAACTTCGGGGAGCGGCAACGGTGGTTCACTTATGGTAACTTTTACGCGGCCCCGGCCCAGTACATGATTGGCGGGGAAACCTGGCGGAACTGGTATACGAAGATCAAGGGGGTCCTCCTTTCCCGTGTGCACAACGATGGGGAGACCTCGCTCTGGTTTGAGAACACCTCGGTGGGACCCACCTATGAGACGGCGATCAATGTCATGATCCTGGCCATGCCCTACCAGTACGTCCCGCTGTATCAGCGATAACGATGAGGACCGCAAAGGCAATCCTGACCGGTCTCGTGCTGGTCATCGGGCAGGGGTCCGCGCAGGATGAACCGGACCCCGCCGCGACGGAGTCCGGCGAGCCGGAAGGGGGGGATCGGGTTTCCAGCTCCCTGGTGGGAGTTCTCGAAACGAGGGCGGGCGCGAAATGGGAGGGCGTTATCGCCATTGGGGACAATGCGATCACGATCACTCCCGGGGGAGCCAAGCCCGTGGCAACTCCACTGGGGGAGATTGTCAGCCTCGAAGTGGAGCGGAGGCTGAACGAGGATCAGGAGCAGCCGGAGACCCTGCTGAGCGGGGCCCTTCCCGCCCCCTGGCGGAATCGGGACCTCGGCAGGACGCTGGTGCCGGGCAAGGCGCGCTGGCGCGACGGGCAGTTCATCGTATCGGCCTCGCCGCGGGCAGCGGATGAACGCTTTGCGGCCTTTCACCTGGTCTATGCACCGGTGAAGGGTGATTGCGAGATCCGGGCCCGGGTGGTGAGCCTGGCCAATGAAGGAGAGGACTCCTATGCCGGGATCGTGATCTGTGACGGGATCACGCCGGAACATCGCAAGGCGGTGCTGGGGGTCCATCCCCACGGAGAAAAGGGGGTGCATTTCCGGCGTTGGGGCTACCAGGGGGGCAGTTCGACGGGCAGGGAACTTCCCACCCTGAAACTGCCCTACTGGGTCAAGCTGGTGCGTGAAGGTTACGACGTGACCGCCTATCACTCACCGGACGGCCGCCGCTGGAGAATGCTGAAGGTTTCAGCGGGGAGAATGCGTGATGAGCAGGTCTATGTGGGCCTGGCGGTGCGGATAGAGAAGTTCAACCGCCTGAGCGAGGTGGTGATCGACAGGGTGAGCGTCAATGGCGAGGACAGCGAAGAGGCGGAACCGATGTTACCGCATGTGGTGCTGCGGGCGGGTTCGCGGCTGGCGACGGATGTCCTCAAGGCGAACCGCACCGCCTTCCATCTGGGCGGACGCTGGGAGGGGCGGGCTGTTACCGCCCCGCAGGTGGCTCGGTTGGAGTTCTTCCAACCCCTTCCCGCCGAAGTGGCTGCGCTCGTGCAGGGTGACCGGGCCGGGCTCCTGTTGCGCTCGGGGGATTTTTCGGAGGGCGCCTTTGACTCGCTGGGCGACGGCAGGCTCCGTCTCGGATCGGTTCTCCTGGGTGTGCGGGAGCACTCCATCCTTGATGAGGCCGATTGTCTGGTGTTGCGCAAGGTGGCACCGGAACCAGCAAGCTACCGGGTGGAAACGCAGGGCGGATCGATCCTGCTGGCCCAGCGGGCGATCCTGCAGGGTGAAAAGCTCGTCCTGCAGGTGGCGGGCCTGGGGGAGGCGCAGTTCGGGATCGAGGAGCTGAAGTCGCTTGGCCCCCTGAAATAGTCCCGGAGCAGGGCGCGGTATCAGTTGCCGGCGGCCCACTGGATTGCGCGGGCCACCATGGAGCGCAGATCCCTGGAGGATTCCGGGTGCGGACTGATAGAGAGAACCCTGCCCTTGCCGAAGGCCCCTGTGATGATGGCCGGGGTATTGACCATTGTTCCCTTCTGGGGTTCGTAGTGGGCCACTTCGCTGCGGAACCAGGCGAGGACCTGGTAGTCCGGAAGACTGGACAGGTTGGCGGGGGAGACGATGGGGCCATTGTGGTAGCGCACCGGGAAGGGACCGGTTTGCTTTCCGAGGATCCTGCGGCCTTCGTCGGTAAGTTCCATCGTGACCGTTGCGGACGGGCCCCGGTACCACATGCTCTTGCGTCCGACCTCCGGGATCTCCCGTGCTTCACAGAAGGTTTTGTAATCGCCTATCTTGAGGGACCACTTGTAGTTGGCTGCCGCGAGGTAGGCGCCCGCACAGATGCCAACGAACCCCCCACCCCGTTCGACAAAGGTTCGGACCTGCTGACGGCCCTCGATCCCGAGTGCGGCCGCCTGCTTACTTCCGCTTCCCCCCGGAAAGATCACCACCTCAAAGTGGGCAAGGACTCCTTCCCGGATATCGGAGGGACCAATGCGCCAGGTGAGACTCCGCGGGATTGTTTTCATGACCTCCTGCACATTGCGGGGTCCGCTTCCTCCCACCCCGCCGCTGTCGTAGAGGGCCACCCGGAGAGTGCGGTCATCCCCCCGGGGGCGGGTCATGGTGGGAGCCTTCGGCCCCACCATCCCGAGATGCCGGAAGAGAGCCCGCACCATCAGCCGATGCTGACGGGTGCGGAGCGAAAGGGGTTGTTCGCGGGTGGTGGTTTCGAGGATCAGGGCGCCGGCCCCGAGACGTTCCGCGGCAGCGCGGGCGAGGCTGCCGTTGGCGGTTCCCTGCAGCGGAACAAAGTGCTTCCTGCCGTCCTCGATGGTAGCATTCACGACCGCCAGCATCCCGGGCACCGCGGGCTTGGTCACCTGGGTCCCGGTCCGTGAGGCGAGAATGGTCGAACCGACCGATTTCGAGTTGATCTGGTGGAAGTGATAGCCTTCGTGCAGATCGATCACCCAGTCCGGCTCGTGCTTTCGGACGAGGTTCCAGATGGCCCGCCCGATGTCGGTCAGGGCCTCGCCATCGGCCCCGGTTCGGGGGAAATTGCGATTGAGATCGGCCTCCGACTTGGCGAGTTCCGGCAGGTGGCGCGTTCCCGCCCTGAGTCCGGGCTGGTTGGCCCGCGGCAGGACCACGAGGCGACCACGGAGAAT
>DLRK01000185.1:0-2505 GCA_002501065.1 Akkermansiaceae bacterium UBA7890 | reverse complement strand
GGCCCCGGCCGGTTCATTCCCGTGGAGTCCGCCGGTGATCAGCACCGTCGGCCCCGGGTTGTTGCTTTCAATGATGTGAAAGGGTGTCTCCCAGCGAGTGCCTTCGCCGAGGGTTCCTTCCGCGAAGGAAATCTCGGCGTGGAGGGACGGGAAGAACGGAGCAACGCCCAGGAACAAGAACGCACTCCAAGTAAAGAAGCCGGGGAAGCGCATCTTTGACACCTGGTAAAGACTATTTGGTCCAACCGGCGCGGTTCTCGTCCTTGACCGCGTCTTCGTGGAAGTAGTGTTTGCAGGGAAGGAAGATGCTTTTCTCAATCTCATCGCCCTTCTTGTACTTCAGGAAATTGGCCACGGTCTCGACCGCCATCTTGGCCGGAAACTGCTGGGGGGTGTCGTAGAGCTTCTTGTCGAAGACGCCCTGTTTGCCATCGGGCGAGCCATCGAAGCCGATGATGGTGATCTGATCGGTTTTATCACGCTCGCTCACCGTCCGGTAGGCACCCAGGGCACAGGGGTCATTGATGCAGAAAATGGCGACAATGTCCGGGTTGGCGCTGAGCATGTCGTTCGCCACCTTGTAGCCTTCGTCGATCTTGCCCTGGCCATTCTGCTCACTGACGATCTCGAGTTCGCTCTTGTTGTCGGCGAGGTGCTTCTTGAAGCCATCGACGCGCTTCACGCAGGAACCGGCGGTTGGGAGATTGATGATTCCAATTTTTCCTTTTCCGCCGGTGACTTTCATCATGCTCGCACCTGCGAGGAGACCTCCCTGGAAATTATCGCTCCCGATGTGGGCGGTCACCATGTCGCGTACTTCCTGGCTGTCCATTTCCATGTCGAAGGTGAAGACCGGGGTGCCGGCATCGAAGGCGTGTTTGATGCCATCGGCCACCGCGGCGGAGTCTGCGGGGTGGAGGAAAATCGCGGCACATTCCTGCGCCACGAAGTCTCTCATCTGGGTGATCTGCTCGACCGGATTGTTTTTGCCGTCCAGGGCAATCAGCTTGTAGCCGGCTTTCTCGGCCTCCTCGGTCATTACGTCAGCGATGAGGCGGAAGAAGGGGTTGTTGAGATCCATGCAGGTCATGCCAATGGTTCCCTTGGTTTCGCCGCTACCGGAGTTGTCTCCACTCTTGGTGTTGTTGCTGGCATCCTTCTTTTCGCCGCAGGAAGCAAGCGAGAGAACCAGCGCGGAGAGAAAGACGGAGAGGAAGCGGGATCGTTTCATAAGCGGGCTGAGAAGATGGATCGTCAGCTTGGCGCTGTGAATCTCAAACCTCGTGTATTTTGAACGACCCCGGATCGGAGATCGTGACTATTCAGAGGATCGAAGGATACCCCGTGATCAGTGCGGCTCGGCGAGGAGCTTTCGCAATCCACCGCTCTGGCGCATCTTGTCGATCAGAACCGCGATGACGATGATTACTACGAGAACGACGTCCTGCAGCGCGTCGCCGAAGTTGATTTGTCCCATGCCGGTCTTCATTACCGCGATGATCAGCGCTCCGATCAGGGTTCCGAAAATGCGGCCTGTTCCCCCGAAGAGGCTGGTCCCCCCGATCACGACCGCGGCGATGACCTGCAGTTCGAGAGAGACCCCGATGGTGGTGGTCGCGGTTCCGATTTGAGAAGCCTCCACGCAGCCCCCCAATCCACTGAGGAGACCACAGAGGGTGTAAACGAAGATGAGCACTCCGGTGACAGGAACTCCGCTCAGGCGCGCGGCTTCGGGGTTGCCACCGACGGCGTAGATGTAGCGGCCGTACTTCGTGCGCGACATGAAGACATGGGCTGCGATGTAGAGGAGAAGGAGCAGGATGATGGTGTTATGGATGCCGAGCATCTTGCCCTGGCCGAGCCAGTCGAATGACTGCGGAAGGGCATCGATCTTGGGCGACATTTTCTGAAGGCCGCGGGCAATCATCATCATGCCCAGGGTGATAATGAAGGGTGCGACCTTGAAGAAGGCGATGAGGGATCCACAGAGCAGCCCCATCGCGGCGCAGCAGAGGATGGCGGCCAGGAATCCCAGTCCGACGCCGCCCATTCCCACATCATTGATGGCTCCTCCAGATGCCATCGTTCGATGCACGGCGGACTGCACCACGCCCGCGCCGACCATTGCGGAAAGACCAACCAGGCTGCCCACTGAGAGATCGATGCCCGCGGTGATGATGACCAGGGTCATGCCTGCCGCCACGATGGCAATGACGACGACCCGCTTGAAAATGGAGAGGAAGGTGTCGGTCTTGAAGAAGGTCGAGTAGATTCTGGTGCTCGGACGGAGAACCTCGTAGGCGGTGAACTCCGGGTAGTTCTCCGGGAGGTCGATGATCAGTTCGTCGAGGGCGTCGCCGCTGGTGGCGATGGCACCGAGCTGGCCGTCATCGTCGCGCAGTTTGTTCAGGGCGAGGCGTAGATCACGTGGTTCGCCAATGACGAGTTGAAAGTTCTTGAGCCCCTTCTTCTCAAGCCCTTCCGCGGTCCGTTTGGCGACATCCT
>DLRK01000215.1:1437-4448 GCA_002501065.1 Akkermansiaceae bacterium UBA7890 | reverse complement strand
GTCCCATTGGTTGGGCGCTGATTTCTCCAAGGAAGGCAGCGGGGTCACCATGTTTGCCTATGAGTTTGCCAGGGCCTTGAACCGACCGGGCATCCCGCAGGGGTTTATCACAATGTCATCGGGGCAGGGGGGACGTAATCGACACCTCGCCTCGCCACTCTCCTGGACCTCCTTCCAGGGTGTCAGGGACGTAAAGAACCCGGCCTTCAAGGACCGCCTTGACGAGCTCTTCCTGCAGTTTCCCAACTCAGGGGTGGCAAAGAAGGCGATCGCTGGGCATCTCGAGGAGGTTGAAGAATTTGTAAAAGGCATCACCGAGGGCGGTAAGCGGGGCGCGGATTCGTCGGGCTTTGCGCTCAAGGCTCCTTCCTTCCCCGAAGCGGGCAAGAGCGGCACCGTTGCCTCCGATACGATTCCAACCTATACCTACAACTGGTGCGTAAGCCCGCTGACTCCCATGGGTGCTGCGGGTGTGATCTGGGTGCCATCCGAAAGCAACCTCGGCGAAGATCCGGCCCATTATGTGGCTGAGTTGGAGATCTATGCCGAGAGTCTCCCGGGTACGTATGGCCAAAAGAATATTCAGTTTCTCTATGCTCAACCAGCGAACTCTCTAGTCCAGGGAATCGCGGCACCTGAAATTTCGGGATCCAAGAGCACCACCTTTGATCAATGGCCTAAAAGTCTCAAAATAATTGCAGCCGAACTGGCGAGAATGGCTGAATGATATTCAGGAGATAAAACTGAAGAAACTACTAATCGTTACAATGAACAGATCCATTTATTTCATAATTTTCTTATTTTTATTAAATCACTCAATTTGTGCTGATAATGCAATAAGAAAAGAGGCGGGTGATTCTAAGCCTGTAAAAGTTTATATACTTTCAGGTCAATCCAACATGGTGGGTGCTGGTAAAGTTGATGGTGGTAGCAGTAGGTGGGGAAAGGAATTTATCGATCCAGTAGTTTCGGTGTATAAAGGAGCGTTTGATCCAAACGTCAATTATGACGATTTGAAATCATTCAAAGTAGCAAAGCTGGATAAATTCGGAGGAACTGATCCGACACCTTATCCTGGTGGAGGCACTCAAGTAACTAGAGGTTTTGTACAAGTCGAAGAAACCGGAATATATGAATTTCGCCCAGGTTATGGAGGATCAATGCAAAACGTCATGGAAGTGAACGGGAAAGAGGTGCATCGTCAAGAGGTTGGTAATGAAATTATTCGTATACCGATCAAACTCGAGGGCGGAAAGAGAGCTCCATTTAAAATCACATATTTCACCAAAGATGCCAATGGATTGGGATGGATTGTAAGATTAGATGTTCCGGGAACACTCTCTGCGCTAGTCAATTTCGAAGGCAAGTATCCATACTTGAAGAATAAAAAGGGCCAGTGGGTGGCTCGAGATGATGTCTATTACAAGGGGGTTATCGCAGCTACCGGAAGCCGTTGGCTTGGTGTAGGGTCCGGTAAAATCGGACCCGAATTAGGATTTGGTGGGATGGTAGGGAATCATCATGAAGATCCAGTTTTAATCCTCAAGGCATCGCAGGGAAATCGATCGCTTGGTTGGGATTTTCTTCCGCCTGGGACAGATCAGTATGAGTACGATGGGAAGATCTATGCAGGCTATAAACAATCCCCCGAGTCATGGGCCAAGGGCGCCGAGCCGAAAGCAATCAGTTGGTATGCCGGCAAGCAATATGACGATTGTTTTAGTGCGGCGCATGAGGTGCTCAATAACTTTGACGAACAGTTCCCGCATTGGAAGGGACGTGGTTATGAGATTATGGGATTTGCTTGGTGGCAAGGTGACAAGGACCGCTACAACGCCGGACACGCCATCCGTTACGAGAAGAATCTCGTCCACCTCATTAAAACCCTGCGCAAGGAGTTTAAAGCTCCTCAAGCAAAGTTCGTCATCGCCACACTCGGTCAAACCGCGAAGAACAGCGCGGAAGGGAACGAGAAACTGATCCTTGATGCCCAACTCGCCGTGGATGGAGAGGTTGGCAAGTATCCGGAGTTTAAGAGGAATGTTATTACGGTTTACACCCATCCTCTCAGTCAGGGTGGCGCTTCCAATAGCCACTACGACGGCAACGCGCAGACTTACATGGATATCGGTCTGGCCATGGGTGAGTCGATGGTGAAATTGCTCCAAGGAAAGTGATTTAACAAAAAGAAAAAACAAACAATGAACCCATGCCACATGAACCGATTCATTCTTCTTTCACTCGCTTCTGCCTTTCTGTTCCTCCCAACCCATGCCGCTGAAGTTCCCTTTCCCCTGCCTGATCCGGATGGCAAGGCGGGCGATGCAACAAAACCGGTCAAGGTCTACATTCTGGCCGGTCAGTCAAACATGGTCGGCATGGGCAACCTGAGCGGCGCCAGGAACGTCTATGACGGGGTCTACTTGAGTTCCAATCCCGATGTTCCCGATGGGCCGCTGCAGATTTATAAAATGGGCAACTACAGGACTGCTCCATTGGCCGTTTATCTTCCTGACGGAATGGAGACTGACAAACCAATTGCGGAAGGAGAGTTGGAGGTTCCTCAACACGGGGTTTATCAATTGCACTGCGGATTCGGTGAGAATTCCTGTAGTGTCATGCAACTCGACGGCAGGGAAGTTTACCGCTGCGAATCGGGTGGTCAGCCGGTCAGGCAGAACGTCACGCTTGAAGCCGGAAAGCGTTACAAGTTCAAGGTTTCCGGCTTCAAGGGTGTTCCGCCGGGGTTCTGGATGGAGAAGACCGACCTGCTCGGTAACGGAGACCTTGAGGCCGTGGTCAGGCGGGAGGGAAAGTTCCCCTGGTTGCTCGATGCCAAAGGCGAATGGACGGTTCGCAACGACGTCTACTTTCAGGAGGCGCGGCTGGCGGAGGACGGAAAGGGTTCACCCCTGAGCGCGACCTCCAACGGCAAATCCATCGGTCCGGAACTCGGGTTTGGTCATGTGCTTGGCACGTTTCACGATGAGCAGGTCCTGCTGATCAAGACA
>DLRK01000215.1:0-1125 GCA_002501065.1 Akkermansiaceae bacterium UBA7890 | reverse complement strand
CAGGTCCTGCTGATCAAGACAGCCCAGGGCAACCGCTCGCTGGGTTTCGATTTTCGTCCGCCTTCCAGCGGCCGAACCGACCCCGACAACGAGTTTGAATCCGCCGAATACAAGCTGATGGTGGAGGGTGTGCGCAAGACCCTGGACAACATCGCCAAGGTCGTTCCCGGTTACAAAGACCAGGGCTACGAGATTGCCGGCTTTGTCTGGTTCCAGGGGCACAAGGACAGCTTCAGCGAAGAGTTGATCGCCGAATACGAGAAACATCTGGCTGACCTGATCAACGATGTCCGCAGGGAGTTCAAGAAACCGAAGCTGCCTGCCGTGGTTGCCACGGTCGGATTTGGCGGACACAACATGCAGGAGAAATTCCTGAGGATCCTCAAGGCCCAGATGGCGGTGGGTGATCCCGGGAAGCATCCCGAGTATGTCGGCAACGTCGCTTCAGTCGATACCCGCGATTTCTGGCGCGAGGTCGACGAGTCACCGAAGGGCGAGGATTATCACTACAACCGCAACGCTGAGACCTATATGTTGATAGGGGACGCCCTGGGTCGTGCGATGGTCAAGCTTCTCGGAGGCAAAGCCGAGCCGTTCCCGCTTGCTTCACGCCCTGAACGGGTCATTGCAGAGCAGGGAGCTGAGCCCTCGGAAGAGGAAAGAACCGCCGCCCAGAAAGCGCTGAAGCCAGTTATTCTCGATGGTATCGCGGCCTCCTACATTGCCAACCCGCGCTATAACCAGGCCCTGCTTCAGGAGATCGCTGGCGAACGACCAGAGCGGGAAAACCAGTTCCTGCGGGGGGCGATGTACGGACTCGAAAACTGTTATCGTGCGGCTGGAGTCGACGACTACGATTGGCATTCCTTCGGGCCGGATCTCAACAAGGTGCAGTGGAGTTACTACAGCTTTGACCCGAAGGAGAGTCAACCCAAGGAGAAAGGCAACCGCTACCGCACGGTAACCTGTCCCGAAGGAATGGAGAACTGGTTCGCGCCCGCTTTCGATGCGGGTGAAGCCGGTTGGGGGAAAGGCCTGCAACCATTCGGGCAACTGGACGGCAAACTGGCACCGCTGTCGGAGACATGCACGGCGACATTTTGCCGGTGTGGTGAAAAACCGAAG
>DLRK01000079.1 GCA_002501065.1 Akkermansiaceae bacterium UBA7890 | reverse complement strand
ATCCAGAAATTTGGACACCACAGCTCCGGCCCCTATCGCGAGGGCAAGCGCTCCATCTATGAAGGAGGTCACCGGGTCCCCTTTTTCCTGCGTTGGCCGGCCAGGGTCAGGCCGGGCTCCCGGTGGACCGAACCGATCTGCCAGACCGACCTTCTCGCCACCTTCGCCGCCATCCTCGACAAGCCACTCCCAGTCCGGTCCGGCGAGGACAGTATCAGTTTTCATCGGGCATGGACTGGCCCCAAGTCCACTCCCCCACCCCGTCCTCCCGTCATTCACCACGCCATGAACGGGCGCTTCGCAATCCGGTCCGGAAAGTGGAAACTGGTCATGGAAGGCACGAAAAAAGCCGAGAAACGCGAACTCTACGACCTGCACCTCGACCCGGGGGAGAAGAGCAATGTCCTGGCCAATCATGGGGAAGTGGAGAAGACCCTGCTCGCCCGGCTCTCCAGAATCGTAACCAGCGGTGCCACCCGCGATGGGGCGGCCTCGAAGAACGATACCCCGCTCTGGGCGGATCTCGTCTGGCTTCCCCGGTAACAACCGTCCCCATGCGCACCTGCCTCTTCCTCATCTCCCTGCTTTCAGCAGGCCTTCTCCCTCAGGCCTCCGGGGCGAAGCCTCCCAATATCCTCGTCATTCTGGTCGATGACATGGGTTACGGTGACCTCACCGCCTACAACCCGGAATCGAAGATCCCCACTCCCCATCTCGACAAGCTGGCCCGGGATGGGATGCGCTTCACCGATGCCCACGCCCCGGGGCCCCTCTGTCACCTCTCGCGCTACGGTCTCCTGACCGGGAGGTATCCCTTCCGCGCCAATACGGGCGCGTGGCGCACACAGCCTTCAATCGAGACCGGGCAACTCACCGTGGCCTCCCTTCTCAAGGAGAAGGGCTACCACACCGCCATGGTGGGCAAGTGGCACCTGGGCTTCAAGGAGAACGGCTACGACAAGCCTCTCCCGGGCGGACCGGTGGATGTCGGCTTCGAGTCCTTCTTCGGTATCCGGGCCTCCACCGACATTCCTCCCTACTTCTACATCCGCGGAAACCGTGCCGTAGAGCCCCCCACCAAGACGATAGAAGCCAACAATACCCCGGGCTGGTCCCGCATCCAGGGAGCCTTCTGGCGGGGTGGCGGCATCGCTCCTGATCTCAAACTCGACGATGTCCTGCCTCGCTTCACCAGAGAAGCCCTGGCCGTAATTGCCGACCACGACCCCAAGGAGGGAAACCCTCTCTTCCTCTATCTGGCCTACCCGGCCCCCCACACCCCCTGGTTGCCCTCCCCCCGGTTCAGGGGGAAAAGCGGCGCGGGGATCTACGGTGAATTCTGCAGCATGGTGGATGCCGAAGTCGGCCGGGTGCTGCAAGGGCTGGAAACCCGGAAGATGGCTGAGGACACCCTCGTTATCTTCACCTCGGATAACGGCCCGGTTTGGTATGACGTGGATGTGCAGCGCTCTGGACATGACTCCGCGGGAGGATTGCGGGGGATGAAAGCGGATGCCTGGGAAGCGGGGCACCGCATGCCCTTCCTGGTGCGCTGGCCCGGCGTGGTGGAAGCCGGATCGGTAACCCATCACCTCGTCTGCTTTACTGATCTTCTCGCCACCTTCGCCGAACTGGTGAACGGAAAATTGCCGGACAAAGGCGATCTCGACAGCGAAAGTTTCCTCCCCGTTCTGACCGATTCCTCCGCCAAACATCCCCCAAGGGGGCCCCTTGTGATGAGGGCCGGAAGCGGGGCCATGATGATCCGGGACCAGGAATGGAAACTTATCGATCAGCTTGGATCAGGCGGATTCTCCAATCCCAAGCGGGTCAAGCCCGGGCCGGATGATCCCAGGGGCCAGCTCTACAATCTCTCCGCAGACCCTTTCGAGCAATCGAATCTCTGGAAGAGCCATCCCGAACTGGTGCGTAAGCTGACCGCGCGGATGAAGAGAATCGTGAAGTAATCGAGAGGTGCTGCTCCCGCCGGTTTCCAGGATCGCCCCTTCACGGCAACACTTCCACTCTCTCAAATCTGATAAGCAGCGCGGGAGCTGCAGCCAGCAAACCCAAAACCGACCGCTGGCTCCCACGCCACTAGATAAATCTGCTCACCTCAGAACTGGATCCTTCTCCAGTCCCGACGGGCGGTTTCTTTGAAGACAGTTGGATCAACCGTCAAGGGCAACTCCCCGGAATGACCAAAATCCCAGGAGACCGTGCCGGAACATCCCCCCTTTCGGGTAATTCGATTCTCTATTCCTCCCCTCCTGGAGGAGTGGGAGAATCCAGCAGGCGGCAAATGGCCTCCTTGAGAACGCTCTCAACCTGCGGGCTCACCATGGACGAGCGCTCCGCCGCCTCGTAACCGCCCTCGGAGTAGGCCGCCTCGGTACAAATATAACCCGGCGCGTAGTCGCCATACGCGGCCATGGCAACCACCAGGTCCGGACGAACCGCCTGGGCGTAGAGCTGGTATTCCACGAACAACTCACCGGGCATGTGCAGGATGCGGGCCTGACGCAGGGCAAGACAGGAAAGCTCAAGGGGTTCCTGGCGCTGGCATCGCCGCAGCCAGGTCAGAACCTTGGCCGCAAGATAGCGCTTCTCCAGCGGCTCGGTCTCCACCTCCACCACGGCCGCAAGGGTTTCTTCCTTCAGGTGAGTTCCCACCGGCAGGAGAACCGGTTGCACCTTCCAATGCACGTCACCACTGCCCAGGGGTTGCCTGGCCGTGCTTTCCCACGCGGCCTTCATCCCCGCTGCAACCCGGTCGGCAAGAATCTGCCGTTTCTCTTTTGCCCCGTCATTCCACTTGCCTGCCCCGATGTTGCCGCCCGCCCCCGTAAAGTGGATGTGGGGAACCCCGGTCTCCTTCTCCCGCTGATTCCGGGCCATCCCGGGAAAATCCGGATTAGCCAGACCGGTGCGGTAATAGCTCTGCGGGTGAGTCGCATAATAGCTTAGCGCCGCCAGGGCCTGCTCGCCTTTCCAGAAAGTGATCAGGCACAGCCGGGAATCGATTGTCCCCGCAGGAAAGGCCCGGATCGCGGGATCGCTCGTCGCCGTGAACCGCGTGTGCTGAACCTTTCCGTCCGGACCCAGGATACGCCGATTCGAAGCCACCATCCGGACCTGACCGGTCCCCACGCCAAGATGACTGACAGGTTCCGCCGTTTCGCCCGCCTTTTTTACCGCTGCTGCGACACTGGCAATCACCTTGCGGGCATGCCCCACGTTGAAATTCTTCCCTCCCATTCCGTGCCCTGCCAACAGGGCATCTGCCGAGAAGTCACACCGTGGGGCATCATGCTGATGAAGGGTGTGCATGGTGACCCGTTCCACCCTGGTGGAGGCTCCTTTCGCCAGCGCCCTGCGAAATTCCAGATGACCGTCGTTGCTGAGCCCGATCCAATCAATCGCTGCCAGAACGATGGGATCGCCTGCACCCAGAAGAACAATACCCCGGCAGCTGAGGGGCGAATCCACTCCTGTCATGATATCGTATGCCAGCGGACTCCCCAAAGGGGGGGTGGCATCAACCTTGAAGGTGCCGATCCGGACAGGAGCGGCCGACGCCGCGAGACACAGGATCAGGAAGTGGATAACCGCTGCCATCTTCATGGCTCTCACTTACACGATTCGGGGTGACAAGAAAAGTCACGACCCCGGCCTGCCCCGGACCTGTAACATCTGGGGGAAGGGAGAACCCCTGTGCTTTTTCCAGGTGACACGAAAAACCGCACGGTAGCCGTAGTGGCCCCCCGTGCGGCTCTGAAAACTACGATCGCCTTACCCGCCTAGCGCCGACGGCGAAGCAACCCGACCAGACTCAGCCCCAGGAGTGCCAGACCGGAAGGCTCCGGAACGGCAGCGCCAACCAGCGAAATCATGTTCGATCCGCCCGTTCCATTATTGCTCACGGTTACAGAGAGGCTGGGGTCGGAAAGGGTCCAGACCGCGTAGTGCTGGTTGAGCCCGATCCCCGCACCGGTGCCGTCACCCCCTTCATCGACACTGGTGTAGTCAGCTTGCCCGTTGGGGGAGATCCCGGTGTTAACCCGCTCCCATCCACCATCAATCACCCATTGGAACGTGCCCCCCAGAACAGGGTCGGTTGTATTCGGGTTGCCGGCATTCCCTCCCGGTCCGTTGATCCGGTTGTCCAGCAACAGATACCACGTGGTGGGGACATCGGCCGTCACCGTAGCGCTGTAACCTCCCTGGTCCCGCGCATTGTTTGCAAAGCGCACATAATCATTGCCAACCAAATAGCCTGGCAGGGGAACGATCGTGGTCCCGGTGGGAGTAACGAGGGTCCCGCCCGCATCAAAGGCAGCTCCGTTGTGCTGGTGAGTCCGGTCCGAAAAGGTGAGGGCTTCCTCGCCGAAGCCTTCCGAGACGATGATGGCAGCCGAATCGCCACCAAGACCAACTTCACTGACGGAGGTGATCGCGGCCTGAGCGGCTCCAAACCCGACACCAAGGAGCACTGCGGGGAGAATCAATTTGCAATTCATGAGTCTTAATCTGCTTTGACTGCTAATAAGTAGAATTTCTTTGCCGGTTCGCAAGCCCTTTCCCCTAAGGTTTTCATTAATAGTTAGATATAACAAATATGTGATCTCCGCCAAGGGATCCAGAAGGGGCCAGGGCCGGGATCATCCGGTCATACCGGGGGACCGCAACCGGGTGACGTCCGGGAAAACAGCATGTCCTGCCCATTGACGGAGGAGATTGACCACCCTCGAGGGACCGTGACAAACGGGAACGCAGCCCGCAGGATTCATCCATGGCCTATCCGGGAATCAAACTCTTCGACCTTCACGGACGCACGGCCCTGATCACCGGCGGTTCCAAGGGACTGGGCAAGGTCATCGCAGCCGGACTGGCCTCGGCCGGAGCGAATGTTGTCCTGGTCAGTCGGCACGGCGCGGAAGCCCAGGCGGCCGCCGACGAAATTGCTGCCGACCACGGTCAAGGCACGCTCGGGATTGAGGCCGACATCACGGTCCCGGCGCAGATCGACGCCATGATCGCCACCAGCAGCGAATTCTTCGGTACTATCGACATCCTGGTCAACAACGCGGGCATCAACACCCGTGGGCCCATCGAAGCGATCACCCTCGAACAGTTCGAGGACCTCATGAAGATCAACGTCACGGGCACCTGGCTCTGCTGCAAGACAGTCATCCCGCTCATGAAGAAAGCTGGTTGGGGCCGAATCATCAACATGTCGAGTGCGATCGGGTTGGTGGGGGTTCCCGAGCGGACGCCCTACGCCTCGAGCAAGGGCGCCGTCAGCCAGCTCACGCGCACCCTGGCCCTCGAACTGGCAGGGAGCGGGATTCTGGTCAATGCTATCTGCCCCGGCCCCTTTCTCACCGAGATAAACGCCCCGCTCGCCAACTCGGAAGAGGCCAGAAAGTTCATCATCGACCGGACGGCGCTCCGGCGCTGGGGCGAACTGCCCGAGATCCAGGGTGCGGCCCTCTATCTCGCCAGTGAAGCGGCAAGTTACACCACCGGCAGCATGCTCTGCGTGGACGGGGGATGGACCGCGCAGTGATTCGATCCGGAGAGCTGAAATCACTCCCTGCTACGGCAAATAACAGTAATTCCTGACTCGACATCTCATCGCTGGAGAGACGTAGTCGCTACTGCTTTGTCATGAGATTCCCCGTCTCCCTAGCCCTCCTCCTCGGCACCGTTGGACCAGCGCTTCCCGCTCCCTTCGATTACCACAGTGTGCGCGGCCGCGAGGCAAAGGGCCCGGTCAATGGCCTGCTGGAAGGAGAGGATCTCTCCAAGCACGGCAAGTCGCGCACGCAGGGAATGACAGGTTTTGGCGCGGGCTGGAGCGGGGGCGCCCATCTCCTCTGGGATGGCGCGATCGGGCAGGAAATGACAACCGATTTCCGCATCGAGGAAGCGGGGATCTATCAGGTGGCGGCCCAGTTGACACTCGCGCCCGATTACGGGGTGTTCTCCCTGAGTCTCGATGGGAAAGTGCTGCGCCGAGGAATTGATCTCTATAGCCCGAAAGTGGAGCTCGCGCCGCTGGTGGATCTCGGGAAACTGGCCCTTACCAGAGGCAAACACAAACTGGTCTTCAAGCTCACGGGGGCAAACCCCAGGGCGGCCAGGTTCATGGATTCAGGTCACTTGATGGGTCTTGATTTCCTGAAGGTGCTCAACCTCGCTCCTCCAGAACCGCCGGTCGCCAGAACGCCGGACCCGGAGGACCCTCCCCCTGCCAGGCTGGCGGTCACCCTGGAGGAAATGAAACCTGTGCTGACCACCTATTGCTACGGGTGCCACGGCGACAAGGGAAAGGTGAAGGGCAAGGTCAACCTGAAGGAACTCACCTCCGGTCAGGACTTTCTCTCCAACATCGAACTCGTCCACAAGGCGGCCGAAACCATGGCCTACCAGGAAATGCCTCCCAAGGACGAGAAACAGCCCGGGGCAGAGGAACGCCGCCAACTGGCAGCGCTCTTCAACGGCTACCTTGAGAAACACCTCAAGACTTCGGGGCGCCTCAAGCCCGTCGTGATGCGGCGCCTCAACCGTTATGAGTACAACAATGCGGTGAAGGACCTCCTGGCTCTCAAGGGAGATCTCTATGCGCTGCCCGAGAAGGTCATTCGTGGACGGGGATACTTCAACCCGGCCTCCGGCCGTTTCCCTGAAACCGTGCAGGTCTCCAACCGTGCCCTCGGCAAGAACCAGATCGAGCAGCATATCCTCACCGGAGTGAGCCCCTTCGCCATCGACCTGCAGGCCGAGCACGGCTTCAACAACCAGGGCGACCAACTCAGCGTCTCGCCCATCCTGCTGGAGAGTTTCCTCAAGCTCGGACGCTCCATCGTGAATGCCCGTGAATTCGACGGCTACTCGGCAATCACCAACACCTTCTATGCCGCGCCCGGGGAGAAGGACCGCAAGCTCTGGCCCCTTATCACCCGGAAGCGCCTGCGGCCTTTTCTGGAGCGTGCCTTCCGCTCCCGCGTCACCGACGAACTGGTGGAGCGCTACGTGAGGTTTGTCATGCGCGAAGTCGAGCGCCACGACAGCTACCCTCAGGCCATGAAACGCGCGACCGCTGCGGTCCTGGCTTCCCCGCGCTTCCTCTACCTCACTGAGCGCAAACGGAACGCAGGAGCAGAGGAACCCCTCACCTCCCATGAACTGGCCGCCCGCCTCTCCTTCTTCCTCTGGAGCACGCTCCCCGACGAGGAACTCCTCGCCACAGCCCGTAGCGGCGAACTCGTGAAGCCGGATGTCTACGCCACTCAGGTCACACGCATGCTGGAAAGCCCCAGGAGCAAGGCCCTCGCTGAGAACTTCGCGCGCCAATGGCTGCGTCTCGATCAGCTCATCACTGCCGTCCCTGATTTCGACAGGTTCCAGATCTACTACTCCCGCATCGGCTGCGAGCAGTGGAAGTTCGGCCTGCAGACCATGGTGGAACCACTCCTGCTCTTCGAAAGCATCATGGTGGAGGATCGTTCCATCATGCTGCTGGTGGACTCGAACTACTCCTACCGCTCCGACGAAATGCAATCCTGGTACCGGGACAAGGTTCCCTTCCGCAACAGAGGCAACCGCAGCCGCTTCAACACCTTCGGACAGAAGTTCATCCGGCGAAACCTGGATACCCGCCGTGAAGGTGGCGTGATCACCTCGACCGCCACCCTGACCATGACCTCCGAACCTCTTCGCACCAGCCCCATCCGGCGCGGGGCCTGGGTTGCCACCGTCATTCTCAACAAGCCTCCCCCGCCACCACCAGACGTGGTCCCCGAAATCGAACAGGACGACGCCGTCATCGAAGCCAGGGGCCAGACCCTGCGTGAACGTCTCGTGGCCCACCAGGAAAATGAAAGTTGCGTCTCCTGCCACCAGAAGATCGATCCTCTCGGTTTTGCCCTCGAGAACTACGACGCGATCGGACGCTGGCGCGAGACCTACCGTTCCGGCCTCCCCATCGATGCCAGCGGCGCCCTCTTCGGAAAGACCCGGTTCCAGGATGTGATCGGACTCAAGGACGTTCTCCTCGCAAACCCCGAGTGGTTCATGCGCGCCTTCTGCGAACACCTCCTGGCCTATGCCCTCGGCCGCAAACTCGACCTCAGCGACAAGCCCGCGGTGGACAGGATCGTGGAAAAGGTGATGGCCAGAAAAGGTCAGTTTTCCAGCGTTGTTTCCGAGGTGGCCACCAGCTACCCTTTCCTCCACAAGACGAACCAGCTCGCGCCCCACGCGAACCCGGATAAGACCAGGCCATGATCCTCAAGCGCCCCTCCCTTTCCCGCCGCACCGTCCTGCGTGGTGCCGGGGCGACCCTCGCCCTGCCGCTGCTTGAGATCATGCGGGATCGCAGCCACGCAGCCGGACCTTCACAGGGGAAAGCGCCCATTCGCGCCGGCTTCTTCTACATTCCCAACGGGGTGGTGCAGCGCGCGTGGCATCCGGTGGATGAGGGAAAAAACTTCACCCTCTCCCCCACTCTCGAACCACTCCGGCCGATCCGCGAACACATCTCGCTCCACACCAGACTCGACCGCATCAAGGTCGCTGGTACTGACGGCCACGCCCAGGCCGGGGCATGCTGGCTCAGCAGCGCGGCGCCCGACGAACTCTCGCCCGCCGGCTATCCCCTCAAGAAGACGATCGACCAGATCATGGCCGAGGAGGCCGGCAAGCACACCGCCTTCCGCTCCCTTGAGCTCAGCTGCAATCCCTACGAGGACAATCGGGAATCGGTCTACTTCGACAACATCTCCTGGTATGGGCACGGACACGTGGCGCGCTCCCTCCGCGATCCCCAGGCCGTCTTCAATCGCCTCTTTGCCGTAAAGGAGCACCAGGAACAGGGCAGCGTGCTCGACCTCGTGAGGGAAGACGCCAGGTCGCTGGACCGTGACCTTGGGGTGGCCGACCGCGGCAAACTCGACGAATACATGGAATCGATCCGCACTGTCGAGCGGCAGATCGAACGCGTAACCAGGCGTCAGGCCGAGATCGACCAGCTGAAGGTCGCCCCTCCCACCAAGCCATGGCAGGCCATGACCCGGGACGAGTTCATCCAGGTCATGGGGGACCTCATGATCCTGGCCTTCCGCACCGACCTGACCCGCGTGTGCACCATCATGAGCAGTCCCGAGCGCTGGGGCTCCCCTCTCACCGTCCACGGACTCTTTGACAAACCGGTCGACCACCACAGCATGACCCACGGGCAGGGCAATGAGCACGTCCGCACCAAGCTCGAGGCTCTTGATCAGTTTCACCTCCAGCAGTTCGCCACCCTCGTAGCCAAGATGGC
>DLRK01000149.1 GCA_002501065.1 Akkermansiaceae bacterium UBA7890 | reverse complement strand
TTTCCCGGACAGGACGAGATCGACGGCCTCCTCCAGGGCGCCGGCGGCGAGGCGGGCGGCGGGAAGAGAGCCGGGTGCGAGATGGGTGTCGGGATCGACCGTGACGAGTCCGGAAGCGGGAGCGCTTGCCGCGAGGTTCTTGAGGTAGAGCGGTTCGTGGACACGCTTGAGGGCCTCTTCGCTCACTGTCTCCGGGTTGCGTTGCTCGAATTCGGTCAGTTGTCCGGTCTCCCTGAGATGAGAGAGGATCGACTGGGTGCGCTCGGGTCGCTCGGGATGGCCCTCGTGCATCCTGTGCTCATTGTAGGCGGGATGGGTGAAGAAGGTGAGCATGATCGATCTTGGCCTGGTCCCTGTGACCAGTCCAAGGTCGAATTTCAGGTCGCGGGCCCGGGAACTGAGAACCTGCGGATGGGATTCCGCGACTTTGGAGGGGGATGTTCCCGCTACACACGCCTCAGATGGTCCTGTGCATGATCCAGGTGATGAACCGGGTAGCGGGCAACCAGTGGCAGCAGGCTTCGATCCACCAGACCCAGAAACGGTAGCGCTGGTAGATCTCGATGGCGCGTCCCTCGCTGCCACGGGTGCGCTTCCAGATCCGATAGTCGGGTCCCAGGGCCTCGATATAGAAGCGTCGATCGGTTTCCACGTAATAGCGCTCAAGGTAGATCAGGCTCTTGCCGACCTGCTTGCGCCGGATGATCTTGTTCGGGCGCTTGGTGGGGTGTGGCACGATGGAAGTATGGCAAAGCTGCAAAGATGGAAAAGCGAAAGCGTTGACAGTTCAGACGTGGAACAGTTCTTTCGCACCATGCAGAGGAGAGGTTTGGGTAACAGCGAACTGGAGTTGACCACAATCGGGATCGGGACCTGGGCCATTGGAGGGGGTGATTGGTCCTTCGGGTGGGGTGACCAGGACGAGCAGGAGGCGATCGAGGGTATCCTGAAGGGAGTGGAACTGGGGGTGAACTGGATCGATACCGCGGCGATTTACGGGGATGGGGCCAGTGAAGAGCTGGTGGGGAAGGCCCTGCGGGAGATTCCGGGACCGGAGCGTCCCATTGTGGCCACCAAGTGCGGACGCATCATGCGCGAGGACGGGACCGTCATGGGGCGGTTGAAAAGTGAAAGCGTGGTGGCGGAATGCGAGGCCAGCCTGCGACGCCTGGGCGTGGAGTGCATCGACCTCTACCAGATCCACTGGCCCGATCCCGATGAAGACATCGAGGAAGCCTGGACGGCCATGGCCAGACTGAAGGAGGCGGGCAAGATTCGCGAGATCGGGGTGTCCAATCACGGGGTGGAGCAGATGGAGCGTCTGCAACCGATTCACCCGGTGGCTTCCCTGCAACCTCCCTACAGCATGCTGAACCGGGAGGTCGAGGAGGACCGACTCCCCTACGGTGGAGAAAAGGGAGTGGGAGTGGTGTGCTACAGCCCAATGATGAAGGGACTGCTGACCGGGGCTTTCACCCGGGAACGGGCACAGGCTCTCTCGGACAAGGATCACCGCAGCCGCGATCCCAAGTTCACCCCCCCGCAACTGGACCTCAACCTGGAAGTGGTGGAAACCATTCGCCCGATTGCGGAGGGAGCGGGTCGTCCCATGGCTCAGTTGCCGCTGGCCTGGGTGCTGCGCCGGCGGGAAGTGACCTCGGCCATCGTGGGCGTGCGCAAGCCGTCACAGATCGAGCAGACAGTGGGGGGAGGAGACTGGGTTCTGACACAGGAGGAACTCGATCTCATCGAGGGAGCCCTGCGGGTCCGGGAGGAGAAGCTGGCTACCCTCGGGGACACGAGCCAGGGGTGGGTGTAGCCCCCGCCCCGGAGTCTTCCCTGCCGCCCCGTTTCCCTAGCCTATGTCGATGGGCAGGGGCACATCGTGGTAGTTCAGAGCCCATTCACGCATGAAGCGCACGCGGTGGGCCACGATGCGGTAGATGATCAACTCGGGGTTGTCACTCATGCCGAGGTACTGGCGAAGGAGGGGATTCTCTTCCCATATCTCATTGATGAGGGATTGCTCACTTTCGCCGAGCGGATGGGCCACTCCGGTGATTCGGAGCTGGTCATGATCGGGGGAGAGATAGCATAGCTCCACCTTGGGGTTGGTCTCGATCTCGCCCGTCTTGTGGTAGCTGCGCAGGTTGGCTATATAGACGTTATAGCCATCCGTACGCACGGGAGAAATGGGGCGCAGGCGGGGTTGATCGCCATCCATGCTGGCCAGCATGGGGAATTTGGCCTCCTTGATGACCCCGCGCGCGAGAGCGGGAAGTTCGGAGAGCTCAAAGGGTTCGGGACTGGGCTTGGACATCGTTTGCAGAGGAGTTTATCGCCGGGTGGAAAGAGATCGCGAGCGGAATCCGTGACTTCCTCGGGGAATAGCGCTAGGATGGTGGCGACCAATCGCGTTATTCCGTGCGTTTTTTCTGTCTCTTTTTGATCCTGGCGGTGCTTGTGCTGGCGCCTTTCGTGTTCTGGGGTGACCAGTTCGCTGATCGTTTCGACGTGGAGAAGACGAACACCTGGCTGATGGATCTGGGGAGACCCTGGGCGTGGCTGGGTGGAATCGGACTACTGCTCTCGGACCTGGTCCTCCCCATTCCGGGGACGATCGTGATGTCGGCCCTGGGCTACGTCTATGGGCCATGGCTGGGAGGGGTGTTTGCGGTAACGGGATCGATGTTGTCTGGAATTCTGGCCTACGGGCTCTGCTGGAAGCTGGGGCGACCGGCGGCGGAGTGGATTGCGGGCAAGGAGGATCTGGCCAGGGGCGAAGAACTGTTCGGAGGCAAGGCCGGTGGTTGGATGGTGGCTCTCTCACGCTGGCTTCCGATCATGCCCGAGGTGATTGCCTGTCTCGCCGGGTTGGTGCGGATGCCCTTCCGCCGGTTTCTCATGGCGCTGGGATGTGGAAGCCTGCCCCTGGGGTTCACCTTCGCGGCAATCGGGCAGTGGGGGCACGAGCATCCTGCGGTTGCTCTTGTTTTGAGCGCGGGACTTCCCCCATTGCTCTGGGCTGTCATTGGACCGGTTGTAATGCGCCGGAGGGCCGCTTCGGCTGGCCATTCCGGAGAGAGAGGCGGTGGAACTACCGATCCTGCCGGGTGAGGCATGGACGGGCTCCCTGTGTCAGGCAGCAGGAGGGAGCAGTGGGAAAGGGCCAGGCTTTATGCAGGATGACTTCGTGGAGCCGGTTCTTGCCAAGTAGTGGCACCCTGGTCTCTAGTCCCCGGCGAAATGGCATCCTTTGATCTTACGGAGCACCCCAAGTCGGATCCCACTCCGCTCCTGCGTTATCGCGACGGAATTTATGCGGCGGACTTCCTGGCCTGTGCGATCGTGCATCTCGATCTGTTCAGCTGGTTGACGGAATCTCCCGCGAGTCTGGAGGAGATCTGTGAGCATTGCCGGATTCATGAGCGACCTGCGGACGTGCTTATGACGCTGGCCTGTGCGAATGGTCTGGTGGAGAGAGAGGGGGATCGGTTTTCAGCCACTGAACTGTGCAGGGAGCACCTGGGCCGTGATTCTCCCTGGGCACTGGGCCCCTACTACGCCTCGCTGGAAGATCGCCCGGTGGTGAAGGAGGTGTTGACCGTGATGCGAACGGGCAAGCCGGGCAACTGGGAGAGTGAAATGGCCGAAGCAGATTGGCACGAGGCCATGGAGTCCGCGGAATTCGCCCGGATGTTCACTGCTGCGATGGATTGCCGGGGTGTATTTCTCGGGCAGAAACTGGCCGGGGAACTGGATCTGTCCGGGCGAACCCGACTGTTGGACATCGGAGGGGGGTCGGGAATCTATGCCTGTTGCCTGGTGGCAGCCAACGAGGGGCTGAGTGCCACCGTGTTCGAAAAAAACCCGGTGGGAAAAATCGCGGAAAGCGCGATTTCAGAGAGAGAGCTGAGTCACCGGATTGGAGTGGCCGAGGGTGACATGTTCCGGGATTCCTATCCGGACGATCATGATGTCCACCTGCTTTCAAACGTGCTGCATGACTGGGACCTGCCGGAAGTAGAGGCCCTTCTACGCAAGTCATACAATTCCCTGCCGAGTGGTGGACTGGTGGTGGCTCACGAGACCTTCCTCAACGAGGACAAGAACGGTCCGCGTGCGGTGGCGGAATATTCGACCGTCCTCGTTACCATTACGCAGGGACGTTGTTACGGAGTCGCTGAAATCCGTGAGATCATGGAGGGCGTGGGGTTTGCATATGTGCAGCAATTTGAGACGGGGGGAGACCGCAGCGCGATCACGGCAGTCAGGCCCTAGCGCCAGCGGTCCAGGAGCTCTCCAGGCATTTGCCTGCAGTCGGTTGTGACTGGTGGGCGACGATGGATTCTGGAATCCGGGATTGAAAGGAGGGCAGGAGAGCGCTAGTAAGGGTCCAAATGAAGATGTTCCGTGCCTCCGTGCTGATCCTGGCAGGTGCCATTCTCCTTCCGGCCCCATCCTTCGGCGACAACAAGAACAAACGGAGGATCGTGCCCCCGACCCGCAAGGGAGCGGCCTCCGAGTTGCCCACCATCAGGAAAGTGGGAGGTGACAGCGTCACAGTGGGCAAGAAGACCTACAAGATCACGAGCTTCACCAGGATTTTGGTAAACGGCAGGAAGGCCTCCCTGGGCGATCTCAAGGCGGGGATGCAGGCGTCGGTTGCCGGGGGAGTTCTCCGCTACGGCAAGAGCGAGGCTGACACGGTCTACAAGGCGAGCCGGATCACGGCCAAGGCCGACAACAAGCTGGAGGAGAAGCGCAGGGAGTTCAACAAGAAGCAGGCTGAGCGCGCCCGTGAATTGAACCGGCGCTACAACCAGAATCGCAACCGGCGGTAGGGTTCAGGGGATATAGTCCACCTTCAGCCGGATGAAGCGTTGAAGGAGACCGGCCTGGTCATCGGTAATGCTCACGCGCACGCGTCCATTGAAGGGCGGATTCTCGATCAGGGTGCCGGGACCGGTAAAGGAGGTTTCATCAGTCTTGGTGAGCAGGGCGTTCCAGTTCATGAGATCGCCGGAGGTTTCCACCGTGTAAACGATGTCAGTTGCCCCATAGCCGTCGGTGACAGTCGCATTTACGGGAAGAGCGAAGGAAATGACCGTGCGACCATCGATGGAACGGGTGACCGCCGGGAGGGAGACGGGACCATTGATTCCCAGATCGAGGAGCGGATCCAGGCCGAGGCTGAATTCCATGAGGGCCACAAGGCTGTCGTGGTCACCATCCTCAAGAGAAGTCAGCCCGTAGAAGGCGAGCCAGGCCTGGAATTCAGTGGGGATGAGAATGGCGCCCCCGTTCGGGGTTCCATCGACCTGGTCACTGGGCTCCCAGCTGGATCTCAAGTCGAAGTCACGGGCGGCGGGGAGGGGTTCGCGCAGTTCCAGCGAGCGGCCGGCGCCGGCGGTGGAGGGCCACCAGATGGGATCGAAGGTGAAGCGCAGGACGGCCGCGTCAAAGGGAAGGGGCAGGGAGAGGACAATCCTTTCGCCGTCGTTGTCCAGATTTCCGCCGAAGACTCCGGCCACGTTGAGTGCCGTTCCGTAGCGGGACTCGAAGGCGGAGAGATCCCCGACGACGAGAACCTCTTCGCCCGGGCCAAGGGTCAGGGGGGGGAAGGTGAAGGAGATCCCGTCGGTGAAGCGCAATCCGGTGAGATCGAGGATCACCGGTCCGGTGTTTCTGAGCTCGATGAACTCGTATGGTGTACCGCCCCGGGGCTCGTACATGATCTCGGAAATGCGGAGGTGCCGCAGGAGGGCGAGAGCATTGTCGAAACCGGGGATGCCCGACTGCCCTTCGCGGCTGTTCTCAAGTCCACCGGTAGGAAGGGTGAAGTAGCCGAGTCCCGTGGCGGAAGGGTCCCAGCGTCCCTGTGAGATGTCCGAGGCCTGTGGTCCGAAGATGACCTGGTCGATCATCCTGCCATCGGGATTGAAGAGTGAGAGACGGTCTTCATCCGCGTCGAGGGCGAAGGGGACATGATCAGGCCCGGCGGACACATCGCGGTCTGCAATGAGCTTGAGGAAGCCGTTTCCGGCGATGAAGCTGAGGGGGGGAAAGGCGTGGTGCTGTGGGTTATCAGGATGATCACTCACACTGAATTCTGCCAGGGCTACCGGGAGCGGGTCAGGGTTGTGGATTTCAAACCAGTCGTCCCGGTAAAGGACATCGCCTTCGGTCATCCATTCGTTGATACGCAGAGTAGCGGAATTTCCGGCAGGTTGTTCGACGTTCGGGGCGCCGGGGGTGGGGACGTTGAGGGTCCACTGGTCACCGCCGCGATTCCGGCCGATGGAGAAACCGGGGACCTGGGGACCGAATTCGATGGAGTCGAGCAGGACCCGGCCGCGGGCCTGGGCATCAAACAGATAGACACCTTCTCCAGAAGCGCTGAGTGAAAATTGAAGATGGATGCCCGAGGTGCCGTTGGGATCGTCGGCGAAGAGGACAAGGAAATCGCCGGGGGCGAGGGTAGTTCCCGCGGGGAAGGTGAACTCGTCGGGAGAGTCGGGGTTGTCAGAGAGGCTCATTCCGGCAAGATCCACGGGAGATGAACCTGAATTGCAGAGTTCGATGATGTCGGGGAAGGTGCCCTCGTGCGCGATTGCTCCGTCGTTGTCGGCGAGAACCTCGTTGATGACGAGACGGGAGAGGGTTGAATCGACCGTCCAGCTCCGGGATGCGGTCGGAGTGGATTGCCAGACCCCGGCAAAGGTGCGCCCTTCCGCGAAGACGGTGTAGGTGCCGTCAGCCAGTTCAGAGAGTTCGATTTGCGCCGTTCGCACGGCGGGATCACCCGGAACCAGGCCGTTCGCGTTGCCAATGTCGAGATCTGCGCTCCAGGGTCCGTCGTTGACCCGGTAGCGATAACCGAAGAGTCCCGGCCCGCCCACCGTGAGGGTGGCGCTGGTTGAAGTGGTGAAGGCGGGGGGTTCCCCGGTGATCCGGATTTGATCGGAAACGAGGGCGCCGAGGTCTTTCCCGAGTGGTCCGGCGTTGAGGGCGGGAGATCCCGGCAGGAGGCTGAAGTCGCCGTTGTCGGGATCGACGAAAAGGGGCAAGCCGGTGAAGTTTCCAGTGCCGAGGTCGTAAATCGTTTCTCCCGGATGTTCGATCCCCACGCTGGTGTCGATGATGGCGGGATCGACGAGGTTATGGAAGAACTCCAGGGGTGTGCGGAAGGTGGAATCCTCGGTGAGCATGTCGGCGTTGCTGAATACCCGGGGGATATCAAGGAAGATATTGGAGCTGGCATAGGCTGCTGCCGCAGGAGTGGGCGAACTGTCGCCGGGAACGAAGAGGTTGATGGCGGAACCGATGTTGTTGTTGTCGAAAGTATCCACGAAATCGGGATGAACCTTGTAGACGGTGTTGCTTTCGAAGATGGTGTCCGATTCGCCCTTCAGGCTGATGGCGTGATCGACGTTCCAGAAGATGTTGCGGGCCAGCATTGTCGTGGTGTTGGACCTGTCGCCGGTGGAGATGGCGTTGGCATAGCCACGGTCGGAAGTCTCATCATCCTTGAAGATGTTGGTGAAGATGTTTCCGGCGATGTAAAGGTCGCCGCCAAGATCCAGTTCCTCATCGCGCGCTCCGGCAAAATAGTTGTCGAGAATCTGGACGATGGGCTCGGGCCGGCTTCCGCTCACCACGTCGACCACGTCATTGTGTCCCTTGTTGGTTCCGAACCTGTTGTTACGGATGATGTAGCGACCGTCCCCGGGAATGTCACCTTCGCCCTTGATGTGTTCGCTGATGTTGTCCAGACCCAGTGCGGCAGCCTGCTCATCGGGAGCGAACATGTCGGGGAAGATGCAGTTCTCAATGATGACGGAGGCGTCATCAGTGTAGATCATGCGGAGGTAGGTGCCACTGAATCGCACGTCATCGATCACGCATTGTGAACGGAGGATCCCGATCGATCCCTCCCGGTGCTGGGCGTTGCGGATGTCGACATGGGCAATGCGGTTGGCGGGATCCATCGAGTCCACGATCTTGATGCCGTCCCACTTGGGTGGCCCCGGGGGCAGGTCATCGCTGGCGGGATCGTCATCAAGGGGGGCTCCCGGAACGCTGGTGAGCTGCACTCGCATGGTGGGACGGCCCTCCATGCGGATTGTACCGTTGACGATGAGGCGGGTCCCGGGTTCGAAGTAGAGGTTGGCCCCGGCCTCGATGACGAGGTTGTTTCCGGCGGGCACGGTGGCGTCGGATGTTATTCGATAGGGACCATTGGCGGCCAGCCAGCGGATCTCGGATCCCGCTCCGTCAAAGACGTTGTCGTAGGGATGGCGGCCGAGGTCCCGGTTGGTGCCGTCCGGATCCGGAGGAAGGGCTGGATCAGCGGCATCCCTGGCAGGGGAAGAGGCGGAGAGGTGGTAGTTGTTACCTTCCGGGCCGACAAAGAGGGGATCGGTATTGAGGTTGCTAGGGTCCTGGCCGGCGGCATCGGGCCAGGGTTGGCCGACCAGGGTGTGCCGCACGGTGATGTCGGAGGGATCGTAGTCGGTACGGATCTCTTCGCCGTTGTTCCAGATGATGGAATTCGTGATGTCGTAGAAGCTGGGATCATCGTTGCCGTTCTTGTTCTCGACCTGCAGGCCCATGGAGCCGTTATCGGTGATGGTGCAAAACCGGAGAATGGCATTGGCATCGTTTTTGGCGGAGAATCCGATGTCACAGGCCGTGAAGAGGCTATGCCTTACGGTGGCGGTTCCTCCCAGCATGCTCATGCCCTTGTCAGCGACATTGCGACTGAGGGAATCCTCCACCAGAAGGTCGGCATCCAGGGTGTCGATGCCGTCGTCTTCGCAGTTGGCGACGACCAGTCGACGAAGCGTGATGGACTGGCCGGGTCCGGCGCCGTGCAGGTAGATGGCATCGTTGTCATCGGTTACCCCGTCCTCACGGTACTGTCCGAGCATGTCGGTGATCCAGCAATCCTCCATGAGAACGCCGGTGTTGAAGGTCTCGATCCCCGTCACGGAGCGCGCCCAGTGACACTCCCGGAAGGTCATTACCGAGTCGGAACCTCCCTGACTGTCGGTTTGTCCCACCTTGCCGCGGTTATCGGAGATGGTGCAGTTTTCGAAGGTGACATCTGATCCCATGATGCGCAGGACCCGGCCGTGGTCGGTGTGTCCTCCGCGGGGGGAATGACCGGCCCGGTGGATGTTGCTGAAGCGGAACCGGGCCGACTGGGAATTGTCGAAGAGAATCTGACCCCAGGGCGCATTGTCGGCAGAGGAGGTGAAGGTGATGGGGCGGGTTTCTGTTCCTGCGGCCTCGATATGCCCCTGCACGATGAGGTCGCGGCCCTCGGTGCCTTCGTTGGTGGGATCTCCGTCGACGAGGATGAGGGTGCCGGGATCAATAGTGAGGGTGTGCCCGACCGGGACGGTGGTGTCACCTGTAAGCTGCACGATTCCATCCCAGGCAGTAGAAGTGCCGGGCAAGGTGCCGCTTACAGGAGTAACAGCCTGGTCGTGAAGGCTGGTGAGAGTCTTGCGGGCCTGCTGCTGGGCCGCGGTGGCGGTGATGGTGAGGTTTCCGGGATTGGTTGCCGGCATGGCGGCAGTCAGTTCGAAGTCAAAGCTGATGTCCGAACTCTGACCATCATCCTGGTGCATTTCGACCGCGATGGTATTGGTGCCATCGACGAGCAGGGTGTGTATGTCTTCGGCGGCGAAATCGAGATCACCGGGATCGAGGAAGTCGTCCTCCTGGCTTGATCCATTGCTTGCCTCGGTGAGGTAGTCGGGATCCGCTTCCAGGTTGTCGCGGCCGATGACGGTTCCATTGAGATAGAGCGCCATCCCGTCATCGCGCTTGATGCGGTAGTCCAGGGCGATCACCTGGGAGGCGTCGGCGATGGTGAAATGCTTCCGGAAGTAGGTTGTGATATGCTTGTTGTCCTCGTCGTTCTCGTCGTTGTCTTCGTCGGGGCCGAACCGCACTTCAGTGGCCTCGTCGTTGTCTCCGTAGCCGAGTTCCGCAGGTCCGCTCCTCCAGGAGTCATCGTTGAATTCCTGGTCACGCCAGCTGGTTCCCTGGTCCGATCCGTCGTCGAGGTAGTTCCAGATTTCGCCGGTATTGATCAGGTTGCTCTGGATGCCACCCGCACCCCCTGCAATCTTCACCAGGGCCGAGCCCAGTCCGTTGCGGATGGTGACCGTGTCAGGCGTGAGGGTGACTCCCTGGACGTCGCTGGTCAGGGTGGCGGTGCTCTCCCAGAGGTTCCGGTTGAAACTTCCGTCGGGATCACGGAACTCAAGCCGGACAAGAACGGGATGGGAAGGGAGATAGGAATCCCGGGTGACGATCTTGAGGCTCCCGACGGGAATTTCCCCAACCAGGGTGCCTGAAACATCAGTGGTGGTGCCGGTATCATTCCAGACGTCGAGGAAGGTCTGATCGATTACGGATCCGGTGCCAGCGGGTCCACTGAAACACTGCACGACAACCCGGTTGAGCCCCGGATTGAAGAAGGTGTCCCCGGGGGTCACCTCAAACTGCCAGGCCCCGGACCGCTGGGTCCGGTTTGCCTCCACCCCATTGAGCAGGACGGAGAGGACCCGGCCAGCCCGGAAGTCACCACTGAATTGCGCTGTTCCATCGGTAGTCCGGAAAAATCCGCTCTCGAATGGCAGGGCGCAGTCGGCGGCGAAGCTGTCGGGAATCCGGTTACGCGCGTCATCCAGTCGTCCGGTGGCCCAGTCCCTGGCATCCTCGATTTCGTTCTCCGACACCCAGTCGTCGAGCAGTTCGTCGATCATCGGGTGTATGACGGTGGGGTCGAATGCCCCGTTGAGGAGTTCGAGCAACCTGGCGTAGTAACGATGGATGATTTCGTCGTTCTGGAAGAATCGCGTCAATCCGGGCAGGTCGTCAAAACTCCAGAGGGACCGGTCGGTATTCACGGTGGTGTTTCCCAGGTTGAACACCGTGTCGAGGTCGTGAGGGACGAGGAGGAAGCGCGGATCCTTCACGCCGCGGTAGAGCCCATAGTCGTCTCCCTTGGAAGTGATCAATCCTCCCTCCCGGTTGCCGGCAAGGGTGTCGAGGGCGAAGTAAGTGAGCCACTGGTCGATATTGAGGACCTGACCGACTTCCTGCAGGTAGGTTTCCTCCGGGGCATTGTTCAGGGCATTGGTCAGGGCAATCAGGTCGCTCCAGTCATCCTCGCTCTGGTTGGTATGCTTGAAGTAGGTGTCGCGGTAGCTATCCGGATCGGGTCCCTCGTAGCGGAGATCCCCCTCCTCGTTGGAATCCTCATCGTCCCGCACCTGATAGAAGTTGCCATCCGGGTCCAGGGGCCAGTGATTCTCGGTGTATGCGCTGCCGAAGCTCTCCACCCGTGCATAAGAGCCGTACATGTTGGAGCCGCTCCGGGCGAGATCCTCACCGTTGATCCGCAGCAGAGCGGCAGAGGCATTGGCGGTTTCCACTCCGCCATGTCGGAAGTACCAGCTCCCCAGGACCTGGGAATGGGGATACCGGGCATTGAACTTGATGGAGGGATGGCCGTTCCAGGCTTCATCGCTGCGAAACTTGACGAGGAAGTTGTTGGGGGGGGGATTGCGGGAGCTGGCCCCGCGGTTACGGACACTGGAGAGGTAGCGCAGGGCGAGGCCGGTGCCGTCCTCGACGATGAAGGTGCAGTTCATTTCCGCGTTGCTGTCCTCCTCGTCCCGGGGTGATTCGCTGTCATCGCCGATGTCATCCAGTTCGGCGCGTTCATCTTCCGTCATGATGATGCGGTACTTCGGCTGGGCACCGGGCACCCAGGGAGCGGTTGGATCGTAGGAGTTGTCGAATTGGATCAGGGCATTGGCTTCCTGTTCTCCACTCGGCTGGGTCGGGCCGGGCCAGGTGCGTTCAGTGACGCCGTTGGAGGTCGAGAGGTAGAACTCGATGACGGTGCCGTCGGGATGCCCGGGGATTTCCGCGTTCAGTTCGCCCCTGCCATTGTCTATGAGATCCTGGGAGGACCAGCTCTCCTGGTCGTCCGCCCGCCAGTGGAGGGTGGGGGGTTGGGTGATGGTCGCGTGTTCCAGTTCGGCGGTGATCACCACCGTGTCGCTGGAACGCGGAATGACAGGTTCGTGCCGGACGTTCAGGATCAGGGGCGCCCCGCTGCCGGAGGCAACCGAGTTCACTGCTCCTGGGGAGCCTCCCGCGACCGCGCTGGAGGCCCAGTTCTGCCCCCGGTTGTTGGAGAGGGTCGGGTTGATCAGTTCGAGGGATGATCCACCCCCATCGTGGGCGGCCACCCAGGTCCAGCCCTCGTGACCGTTGTCAAGGGGACCACGGGCTCGGATGGCCCAGTCGCCTTCATCGGCATATTGCACCCGGTCAGCCCGTCTCCCGGCGGCATCCTCAAGTTCAATAGTTTCTCCTGAATTCTGGAGACGCCCAATCCACGGGCCAAAGACGTTGGTTCCGTTGTCGATCCCGGGATGAGCGGCATTAAAGGCCGGGGTGTCGGCTGCCACCACAAGATAGCCGTTGGCAGGGAGGTTGGTCCCGGGCGGAAAGACATAGGACACGCCACGACTGAGAGTCCAGTTGGAGAGGTCGAGGGCCGCCGGAGTGGGATTGTGCAGTTCGATCCACTCCGTCAACACGTTCTCCGGATTGATTCCATGATCCTCGTGGTAGAAGATCTCGTTGATGACGGGATCTGCCGTGACCGGCAGGACGAGGGCCAGGAGCGCAACCGGGAAGAGGGAGGAAGCGCGGCGCTGGGGCAGGGCGGCGAACTGTTGCATGGGTGGGGGAGTCGGTTCGCGTTGACAGGGAACCTTGCCAGTGATCGTTATGGATGACGCTTTCCGGGCGATTCATGGTATGGAGGCAACCGTTTGGAGGGCAAGCGTATTTCCGGAGCGTCACGGCTGGTGGTCAACCGGAACAGGACTTTTGTCAAAAAGTTCCAAGATTCCTGTGGCTGGAGTTTCTGGATGTCCAAAGGTGACTGGTTTAAAAGATTCAACAAGGACGGCAATCGAAGATAAGATGCGAATCAGAATGAAAACGAAACTGCTGATCTGGTTCATGCTCGGGCTGGCTCTTCCCTCATATGGAGTAGAACGAGACTACGTGGATCGGGCCATCCTCACCGAGTTGCAGGAAAAAGAGGTGATTGCCCTGGCGCAGGAATGCGGAATCGGAAAGGTGTCGAGGATCTCCTCCTACAACATGTATCCCACCCCTTTTCGTGGAATCACCGTGCGGGGAGTTGAGCAGGTCAAGGGGCGGGAAGTCTCCTGCCAGGTCCTGAATGTGAGCTACGGGAAATGGCTGGAACCGGGGGCCAGGCCGCAGAAAGAGCAAGTGCAGCGAGGCGACTTCTGGGCGGGAAAACCTCATACCCGCAAAAAAATCATTCTCAGGTTGAGCAAGAAGGAATACCGGATCGGATCGCTGCAGGGAATGACTGGGGAGGAATGCGAGATGATCCTGGGCCTCTTCCTGAATGGGGAATACAAACACGAACCTGCGGTAAATGGCAGGATGCTCAGTCAGGTGGATTGGTCCAAGCCCATCAGCTTTTCCAGACGGGGTGAATTCATCTCGGCTGGATTTCTGCACAAAACCAAGGATGCCGGATTCTTTGATCTTCAGATCAGGTTGGCGGGCAAGAAGCTCACCATTCACCAGATGTTCCAGGCGATTCCCTAGGGGAGAGACAGGGTTGAGATAGATGAAAAAGGTATCAGTTCTTCTGGTCGCATTGGGCCTCGCACTTTGTCCACGGGGGGCGGCCAGGGATGCGCCTCCCAACATTCTCTTCATTTTCGCCGATGACTGGGGTTGGGGTGATCTTGGCTGTCACGGACATCCTTATGTGAAGACCCCCAACATCGACCGTCTGGCGAAGGAAGGGACTGACTTTCACCGGTTCACGGTGGCCAGTGGGGTGTGTTCCCCCAGCCGGACCGCGGTGATGACCGGCCATTTCCCGGCCCGCTACAATATTGACGGGCACTTC
>DLRK01000043.1:30136-108727 GCA_002501065.1 Akkermansiaceae bacterium UBA7890 | reverse complement strand
TCCTCCCGGTATTTCGCGGCCACCGCCTCAGCGGGCTTCTTCATCCCCGCCGCGCAGTAGACCGTGATGGACTTTGCGTTGGCGTTGCTCCGGCGGTCCTTGAAGTAGGTCCACACCAGGGCCCCGATCAGAACTACGGCGGCGGTCAGGATTCCGATGAGTGCCTTCATGCAGGATGCGAAAGTAGTTTTGCGGAAGGATTGAGAGAATCAACTTTCTTTCGGTTCGGCCCTTCTCACGAGCAGACAGCAGAGGGCCAACCCACCTGTCAGAGCCACCAGGGCACTGATCACCGGTCCGACAGCAGAATGCGCCTTCAGGCGCTTTTTTCCTTCGCGATCCGCATCAGCATTTGCCGGGATCTCGCCGCCCTCGATGCGCACTACCTCCGGATGGGACTGGGGTTCCTTGTCCTCTACCGGGGCGGCCTTTCCGCCTTCACCCTCCTCCGAAGACTCCTCCGCGTGCTTCTCCCACTCCATCTGGGCTGCCAGCAACGCCTCGTCCCAGTCCAGCGCAATGGCAAGATCCCAGCCGGGATTCTGAAACTTCACCCGGCACGAGCAGGCCCCAAGGAGAAAGAGCGAGACTTCATCAATCCCCTCCTCATTGAGTTCACTCGCAGGCCAGGCTCCGAGCACCCGGCCCCGGCCAAAGACCACCCCTCCAAAGGGCTCCTCCTTCTCAAGAAGCTCACCCTGCGGCCCCGCAAGCATCCGCAGGAAAACCTGCTCTTCCGGATCGTCGCGGTTGACCTTCAGGAAAGAGAATCCAACCCGCAATCCGGGGCCGGGCCCAAGCGTGCTCTCGGGGTCGGTTGGATCCTGCTCCGGGATGGCAGCCACCCTTTGCAGATACTCCAGTCGGGCATTGATGATCCCTTCAAACTTCCTGTCGGCACGGTCATCCCCACTGGTCACCATGACCCAGACCATCGATTCTCCGGTCAGAATGCGTCTGACCAGTTCCCTGCGAACGGGCGAGTCAAGGAGAGCGGTGGCACTCTCGTCAAGGGTGCCGCTCCAGACAGCAGGCCCCTCTTCAGGCATGAGGAGCCGCGCGGATGCTCCCGCTTCCGCCAGGGGCAGCACCTCCAGTTCGGTCTGATTCTCATCGAGAAGCTTGCGCAACCCGGCCCCGGATTTCCCCTCCATCCAACCGGCCGGCGCTTCCAGTCGATAGGGATCGGCAGGCCAGCGATCCAGAGCGTAGCGAAAGACCGGCACCGTGCAGGCGGAGGCAATTCCTCCGGCCAGAACGAATGCCGGGAGGAGAAAAGCGAGTGATCGATTCGTCATCTTTTCAGTCCTGTTTTCCTCCGAATCGATGCACCTTGCCGTCCTTGGTGGCCACGAAGAGGCTGCCATCGGCAACCGCCATACCATCCCACACCGGCAGGGCATCGAGTTTGAGTTCCTGGTTCTGTTCACCACTGGAAACCGAAACAGACAACAGCTTTCCACCCGCGGCACCCTTGAGGGCCGCGTCCTGCCGTTCCAGCACCTTGTTGATTTCCTTGTCCTTCTCCATGATTCGCTCAAAGGTGTACTCCTCGTCCATGATGTCGGGAGGCCCGGCCACCAGCAGGGTATCACCAGCCAGGACCATGCCCTGGGCGAAGAGAGGAACCTGCCGGTCCCAGTCGCGCTGCACGTAGGAATTGCCACCCCGTTGATTACCACCCGCCTTTCCCTTTTTCGGACCCTTGCGGAACCAGATGGCCTTCCCCTGCCTGCCCTTTCCTACTTCCACTCCGCTCAGAGCGCCATGATTTCCGCCCTGTGATTCATCCTTCGCACTCGGAGTGTCAAAGGAACAGGCCAGCACGGCCTCCTTGTTGCTCTTCCGCGCCATGAGGGGATCGGCGTGGTTCTTCCTGATTTCTTCCGCACCCACCTCCCGGAAGGATACGCGCAACTCGTCAAGGAGACCAGTGAAGGCAAACTCCGTCTTGTACTGCCCGACCGAAGATCCGGAATCCATGGCCAGGTCCAGCCCCTGCGCCGGAAGCTTGGTGAGCAAACCGGTGGCCTGCCCCTCCGCAGCCAGTTCCCCGTTGAGGTAGAGCTTCATCGACTTGTCCTCTCCCAGCACCGCGACCAGATGGCTCCACCCCTTCTTGAGCGGTTTCTCAGCCGAGATAACGGTAAGTTTCTCGTCTGCTCGCACCTGAAAACTCGGGACCCGCTTCTTCAAGGTGAGGGCATAACCGTTGAGAGGTCCGCCATGAGCCAGCACCACCCCACCCGGCCCGTCCGGAAACACCCAGAGCTCGACTGTCACGGGTTTTCCCGTCGGATTCATGCTTTCCCGGGGCTGAAAGGCGACCAGGGCATTGGACCGCGACTGCCCCCCTCTCGCACCGGGAGCAGGTGCATCCGGAGCTTCTCGACTGGCGCCAAAAAGCTGGTGCTCGATGGTGGTCGTCCAGCGCAGGTATTTCGGATCCCGCCCGAATCCATAGACCTTGTCCTTGTTAAAGACGATCATCCGCCCGGCCGGGGCATACTTGCCCGCCTGGTAGTAGCCGTTGTGGCCTCCTGCGAAGTTCTTGCCGAAGACCCAGTAGGCCCGGTGAAAGTAGGTGTCATCGAGGAATCCCATGGGCGCAAAGAGATGGGAACCCTTTCCTTTCTGGGCTCCTCCCTGTGCCGCGGCGTTCCCGGAGATTGGTCCCACCTCAAGACGATCCCCGCTCTTCTTGTCGATTTTCTGGGAGCGCAGGTAAGTGTATTCTCCATCACTGCTGAGAATGTCGGGCAGACCCACCTGCATCTGGAGCGTCTGCAGGCGGTCCTGGATATCGCCCCCGGTTTCCGGATCACGGTGATCCATCACCCTTTCCATCAGCTTCTTTCCGCTCTTCACCTCGAGCTGGATGAAACGCAGCCCGTGATCCAGGAAGGTGGAACGCCCCGCCACGAAGGACGCAACGCCGTCCTCCACCAGCACCGTGCCATGCACCGGCCAGACACTCTCGATCTGTTCAAAGGACATGAGACGGCGGTCGACAGGTGCCGCACGGAACTTCCAGATGAGGGAGCCGTCCTGCGCACGCAGGCAATAAACCGAGCCATCGGCAGATCCGAAGACCAGGCGTCCCTTCCAGTAGGTCGGAGGAGAATCGATACGTGCCCCCGTCGTATAACTCCAGCGCTTCTCACCGGAAACCGAGGAAAGGGCATGCAGGGTGTGTTGATCGATCTGTGCAACATAGACCTGGTCCTTCACAATCGTGAGGGCGCTGAGACGTCCTCCAAGCTGCGCTTTCCAACTCTCGTCGAGGTTGCCGACGAGAGCCTGACCCGATGCTCCACTGCGCTGGACATTGCCACGGAAGGTCGGCCAGTCGCCCTCCCCGGCCACCACCTCATTCACCGGCTCATTGAAAGCGGGCCCCTTCGACAACCGGCCCTCATCCGATATCTTCCCGGGGAGCTGAAAGGTGGTCGAGGCCGGGGCCAGGGCGTTAAACCCGTATAACTTGGCTTCCGGGTAGCAGGCGCAGTTATGGGGCGGCGCGTAGGTCAACCCGTTGGCGGGCATCACGCCATAAAGACATCCACCGCGCACCCAATGATTGATATCCCAGTCTTCCTTGTCGAAATCCACGAACTCGATTCCCGTGCGGGAGGGAATGAGGAACCGTTCCGTCGCCTTCGCAATATAGCAGCGGTGGTGAAACCAGTAGGTTTTCACATTTGGTGGAAACTGCTTCTTCACCTCTCCGGTGCGGGGATCCCGACCCGTGTAGACCCCACTGTGTCCCCCACTGGTCAGGGGCGCGGACCAGACCAGACCTCCAACCACCAGGAGATCCTGGGGTGACTGGTAGCCGGAGGGGTCGTGCGTGGCCTCCCAGAGCCTCTTGCCACTGGCAAGGTCGTAGCCCTGCATCTTGTTGTCTCCTCCCGCGTAGAGAACGACATCCCCGTAGATCACGAGTCGGGGGGCGAAGTTGAAGGGGATGAGCGTCCGGCGCCCGGCCTTCTCACTGCTCCATCGCTGGTCACCGGTCTTGCGGTCAAGGCAGATCACGTTCTCCCCGTCGTGATAGACCAGGACCTCTCCGGCCACCGAGAGGCTCAGCGGAGAAATCTTGTCCTTCTTTTCCCACAGGAGATCTCCGCTCCCGGCCCCGTAGGCCCGGATGCTTCGTGGTTGGGCGTTCCAGACGAACTCGGTGCGCACCCGTGCCTGGTCCCCGACATTGTGCTTGGGGACATAGTCCTTCAACTCTGACTGACCTTCCCGAATGAGGGTGAAGAGAATCCCTTCATGATGGATGATCTCCTCCGCCTTTTCCGACCCCTTGAAGACGCCACGGGTTTCGCCGGTGGCTGCATCAACATGCTCAACCGGTCCGGTAATACTGCGCGTCACAAAAATTGTTTCCCCATCCACCACCAGACGACGAGCCAACTGGCTGGGACCGCTCTTCAAGGGCCAGAGCTGGCTATGCCATTTCGAGATTGGACGCTTCCACAGAACCGTACCGTTGAAGGCATCGCGCGCAATCAGTTGCCAGTCGGAGGGCAACTGGATGGACACCCGCGATCCCTCGTCCATGATGTAAAACACGCGTCCACCACCCGAGACCAGGGCGCTCATGGACGCCATGCGGTCGTGATGACGCGACCAGCGCGGACTCCCCACCCACTGCATTCGCCGGGGCGGCCCTACCACCTTGTCCCTGGCTACCGCATTCCCGGAGGGATTGTGAAAGTAATGCGTCCAATCGTCGATCTCCTTCGGACGGGGCTTCACCGTCTTCTTCCATGCGCCATCGCGACGCACCAAGGCGACTCCCTCCGGGGTCAGCACCCGCAGCATCTCCTCATCACTGACCCCGGCAGCCTCCTCCGCCACGATCAAATTCACGAAGTTCTCGATATAGGGCAGGGTCCTGCCATCGAACTGCTCCACCGAGACGGCTCCGTAGAGCCCCTTGGCGCGCAACGCTGAGCGCGCTTTTTCCACGGCGGATGCGTCCGCGCTAAGGCCCTGCACAAGGTAGCGGTTGTCCAACCGCAGGGAGGCCGTCAGGACGGGATCCACCGCACCGAGTTGCACGATGAGGCCGCCCTTCACCCCGGAATTACGAACAGCGTCCTCAAGCGAGACAGGAGCGGCCAGGATGGTAGCTCCGAGAAGGGGCAGAAAAGGAAGGAGATGATTAATCTTCATGACCATGGTGTGAGCGAGGACCCTAGAGTGGGACTCTGCCCGGGCTTGCTCAACCAATCATTCCGGGAAATCACCTGTCAGTGGACTTTTCATGCCTCAGGAAGGAAGCTAGCCTCGAAAATCACCATGAAAGTCACCATCCAGCTTCTCGGGCAGGCCCGCCAGTTGGCGAAATCCGACCGCGTAACGATGGAAGTACCGGAGGGAGCCTCCGTGGATGACCTCGTCCCAGGCCTTCTCGGAGAAGCGTCCGAGCGCCTGCTCACCGTGCTGGTCGAAGATCAGCGCCTCCGCCGCAGCGTGATGGCAATCCTGCGCGATGAGACCATTGATCCCGCCGCCCCCAATCTCCTGCAGGATGGCGACGAACTGAGTTTGCTGCCCCCGATGTCGGGAGGGTAATGATTCATCACGCCTCACGCCGAGGAACCGGGACAACCTGACCGGCACAATTCACGGTCAGGGGAAGATCATTCGTGACGAGGCAGGTGATTCGTGCTCGAGTTCCAGCACGACTATCGAGGAATGACACAGGGTTCACCCCATTGAATCCGATCTCAAGGTGGTCCTGAAGGAATTCTCCCCCATGGAACTGACCGATGAAGAACGGGCCATCTACGAATGGCAGATCTGGGTGGATGACCTTTCCGAATCCGGCCAGGAGAAACTGAAGGGAGCCACGGCCCTGATCACCCGTGTGGGAGGCCTGGGCGGTCCCCTCGCCCAATCGCTGGCCGCAGCAGGAATCGGAAAACTTATCCTGGCCCATGCCGGCAACACCAGGCCCAGTGATCTCAACCGACAGATTCTGCAAACCCATGATCAACTCGGAAAATCACGCATCGAGTCCTGTCGACGCCGCCTCCTCGAACTGAATCCCCGCCTTGAAATCGAAGCGGTGCCCGAAAATGTCACCGAAGGCAACTCCGCCCGCCTGGTGGCCGGCGCGGATATCGTCTTTGACTGCGCGCCCCTCTTCGAGGAACGCCTGCTCCTGAACCGCGAGTGTGTCCGCCAGCACAAACCGCTTATCGATGCCGCCATGTTCGACCTCGAGGGCCAACTCACCACCATCATCCCGGGTCAGACCCCCTGCCTGGCCTGCCTCTATCCCGAAGTCCCACCCGGCTGGAAGCGCGAGTTTCCTGTCATCGGCGCCGTCTCCGCCACGATGGCGAATCTGGCGGCTCTGGAAGGAATCAAGCTCCTCGTGGGCTTTGGCGAACTGCTCACTTCCAAACTTCTCGTTTACGATGCGCGTTCCATGACCTTCCGCAAGATCGCCATCCACCGCCGTGTCGATTGCGCGGTATGCAGCGCGCTCGGCCCGCCCCCGGAGCGAGCAACTCCTGCTGAGAAGGACGACTGAACCCCTCTGCTCCCCTGGAGCGCTTCGGCCTACTCCGCCTGCTGGAGGGCCCCGGCAATTTCCTCGGCGTAGCGGGTGGCGCATTCTCCTGGTGAGCCTGCTTCACCGTAAAGAACTCCGCGGGACACATTCACCACATTGGGCGCCCGGCGATCCCCTCCCGTCAGCATCGAGAGATCGCCCCCCTGCGCGCCCAGTCCCGGAATCAGGAGCGGCACATCCGGCAAACCGGCCAGCACATCTTCGCCAGCATTCGTCAACCCCACCACCAGGCCAACCTCTGTTCCGCGCTCTTCTCCCGCAGCCCGCTCCGCGAATTCACCTACCAACTCAAAGATCCTGCGTCCCCCGGTCTCGCGCCGCTGCAGATCATCACTGCCGGGATTCGAAGTGACGGCCAGGAGGTAGATTCCCTTCCCCGGATAGTCGAGAAAGGGCTCCAGTGAGTCGTAACCCATGAAGGGGTTTATCGTCACCGCATGGGCCCCGAAGCCCTCGAAACAGGCCTGCGCGTAGCGACGCTGCGTTTCCCCGATATCACTGCGCTTGGCATCCAGGATGACCGGAACTCCCTCCGGGATGCGCCCCATCACTCGCTTCAGCATGGCCAGGCCCTCCGGACCCATGGCCTCAAAGTAAGCGATGTTCGGCTTGTAGCAGGCCGTCTGCGCAAGGGTTTCCGCCACCACCTCGTCCAGGAAGCGTTCCACTTCTTCGATTTCGTTGCCATGTCGTTCAATACGCGGGTCCAGCCCCACGCAGAGATTCGATCCCGTAGCCTCGATGCGGGTTGCCAACTGATGCGAGTAGCGCACTTCCATCCGGGACACACCCTTGCCCACACCCCCACAAGACAAAAGCGTTTCCTGCTCAATTCTTACTTCTGCCCCGACTCCCCTGCCGGGATGCCAACAACTTTCCTCCTTCCGGCCGTCCCTCGCCCTGCTCGACCGGAAAAAGCTGCCTCGGATCCGGTTATGTCATTGAAAACACCAGACATTCGCTGCGTCCTGTGATTCAACGGGGGAGTGGATTCCGTCACGGAACTTCTCCAGCAACTCGTCCGCATCCCCTCGGTCAACCCCGACGGCGATCCGGGTACGGACCGGTGCGGTGAGGAGAGTCTCGCCATCTGGTTGGGAAATTTTCTCAGTGAACACGGCTTTGCCGTCACCACTGAGGAGGTGGAACCCGGTCGCCCGAACCTCCTTGCCCGCAGCCCGGGATCCGGTTCCGACCGCCGACCACGGATCCTGCTGGGACCGCACCTTGATACCGTGGGAGTGGGAGGCATGACCATCGATCCCTTCGGCGGAGAGCTACACAGTGGAAAACTGTGGGGGCGCGGGGCCTCGGACACCAAGGGATCCATGGCCGCCATGATCTGGGGAATGCTCAGGAACCGGGAGCGCCTCGCGGACCTTGCCGTGGCGGTCGACTTCGTGGCCTTCATGAGCGAGGAATCCGGCCAGCAGGGATCCAGACACTTCGTGCAGAAGCACGGCGCAGATTACGAATTCGCCATCGCGGGGGAACCAACCCAGCTCGACATCGTCCACGTCACAAAGGGATCGCTCTGGGCCACTCTCACAACCAGTGGACTGTCCGGCCACTCCTCCCAACCGGAACTCGGTGACAACGCCATCATGAAACTGGTGCGTGCCCTTGACCTCCTGGAGAGCGAATTGCGGCTGAACCTGGCTGATTTCACTCACCCGGTTCTCGGGTCCGCCACCATCAATGTTGGCATGATCAGGGGAGGCACCCGGGCCAACATCATCCCCGACCAGGCCTCCGCCCAGATTGACATCCGCTTTCCTCCCTCCTTGACCACGGAGGGAAGTGCCCGGGAGTTCCTGGAGAGCTTCATTGCCGAACGCGAACTCCCCCTGACCATGGAGAGATGCGTCGAAAACCCGCCGATGGAGGTTTCTGAGAACTGCGAATGGCTCACCCGTCTCACCGCCCTGCACCCGCAATCCCGGCTCGTGGGTGCTCCCTGGTTCTCCGATGCCGCCCACCTCAACGAAGGGGGCCTTCCCGCCATCTGCCTGGGACCGGGTTCCATTCAGCAGGCCCATACCAGGGATGAGTTCATCAGCATCGCGGATCTGGAAGCGGGAGCGGACTACTTCTCCAGGCTCATTGCCGGCCTTGGAGCGGACCCTAGCGGGTGATCTCAACCAGCTTGTCGAGGTCCCGGATAATATCCTCGATAGCCTTGAGCCGATTCCTGCGCACTTCCCGGTCATCAATATGGCTGGCGATGCGCCGGGCGGCACGAGCCTTCTCCACGCCATTCTGCGCCTTATCGCGCACCGTATCGAAATCGCGGATCCTGTTGGCCTTGCTCATCTCCTCGTTGAGCTTCTGCAATTCCGCGAGGAAGGCCTGGTAGCGCACATTCAGTTCAGCGTCGGAGAGCGTGCTGTAGGGCGAAACTGTGATACTTGGCGGCTCCCTGGCCGGATCCCGCGGCGAACAGGAGGACAGCCCCAGAACCAGTCCGAGAAAACAGAACAGGAATTTAGCGGGAAAGGGCATCGGAATCGGTTGGATCATGCAGACCGGACAACTTCGCCTCACTGGTCAGGATTGAAATACTCCAGTCAGGATCGGGATTTCATTCGGGACTGGATGGCCCCGCCTCCACCGCCTTCCTGGCCGAAACATCCAGCAGCGATGGCGGTGGCACCACTTCTTCCGGCATGACCGCCTGTCGATTGAGTTGCTCGCCGGTATTTTCACGCGCGATGTTTTCACGGAAAGGCTGGGCCGTGGAGCGGCGGTCTATCACGATTCCAAACTTGTTGTTCTTCTCAGCCACATTCCCCTCCATCTCCGCCGTCGTTCCATCTCCCTCCACCAGGATTCCTCCCAGCAAATTACCCTGCGCACGATTCGCCCGCAGAACAGCCCGCGCACCATTGGAAATACTCACACCCGCTTCACGATTTCCATCGATCGTACACTGAATCAATTCCGACCGCACCCCCTTCGACATGAGGACCACTCCGGCAAGACCGTTGCGGGTGGTCCGTGATTTCGTGATCACCACCCGGCCACCACCCCACGCATCGATACCGTGATGAATATTCAACTCAAAGCGGCAATTTTCGACCTCGGCGGCACTCCCCTCGCCATACACCGCCAGCCCATCCCAGCCGCATTCTGAAACCTGCACGTTGCGCAGGCGTCCGGCTCCCCCATTGATGACGGCCACCCCGTGACCGGATCCCTTATCGATATGGCAGTCTTCCAGGCTGAACTCCGCTCCATCTGCAAGGGCCACCGGATAGCGTTCCTCGGTATGCACGATTCCAGTCTGTCTCAACGTCACCGCCGCCACCCTGCTTCCGCTCGCCTCTTTGGTAGCCAGGAGGACGCTGGCGCTCTTGGCATCACACTGGATGATGGATTTGTCATGGCCCGCCCCTTCCAGATCAACTTTCACGTTCAGGGTCAGAGATTCCGTGAACGTTCCCGCCGCAATCCGGATCTTGTCGTTCGGTCGGGCGGAGGCCAGCGCTTCATTGATGGTTGAGTAATCCCGGGGCACCATCAGCAGGCGCGTATAAGCCGACATCTTGTTGTAGAGCTCCTCGTATTCCTTCCGCTCGTCGAGACGGATGGCTTCACGCAAGGTTTCCAGAGCGGACTCCGAGAACTCCCCCTTGTCCAGAGCTAGTGCCTTCTCGTAAAGCTTGCGCGCGCGGATGCGCTGTTCCTCCATGATCCGCATGCCCTCGACGGTGGCTGCCTTGAATCCTGCAAGTTGTTCATGTTCCGGGGCAATTGATTCCAGCCTTGCAGTGTAATCGGCCAGGGTGGCCCACTGCTCATCCTGCAACGCTTCCCGGGATTTCTCCAACAAGACCGCAATCTGATCGTCCATCCGCCCCTCCCTGATGAGTTTGAGCAGGGCTGCCCCCTCGGGATGGCTCGCTTCCATACCCAGCAACTCCTTCAACCGGGCATTCGCTTCGTCCCAGTTGCGCCCCTCGATTGCGGCGCGGGTGGATCCCAGCAGGAACCCGAGTTTCTGTTGGCGGGCCACCTCCTTGCCTTCGGAAATCCTGCGGAGACCTTCCCGTGCCCGCTCCGGATCGGACTCAAGCTCCATCAGTTTCAAGTAGATCGATTCAGCCCGGGACCAATCACGGCTCTCGACTGCGACGCGGGCATCCCCTGCCAGAGCTTCGAGATTGCGATGGTCCCGCGATTGACGCTTCTCGATGAGTTGCCGGTTGCCATACCACCCGGCCGCCACCACGCCTCCCGCCAGGAGAAGGGAGAGGATCAACCGGAGAACCATCCCCTTGGCTCGCAAAGGCGGTTCGCGGTGTCTCTCCGCCTCCACCACCTGCAGGGCATCGTTCAACCGGTACAATTCCTCGCGGAAGCTGGTCTGGAGCTTCTCGTCCTTGGTGACACGGACCAATTCCTCGAGTTTCTCCGCCACCTTCCCGAAAGCCGCCAAATGGGGTGACACGATCGCACCAGGTTCGTATCCGAGAACCTTCATGGCATCCTCGTAGCTCAACTCTTCCTGGAGATACGCCGTATTCACCTGCCGAATCTTTGGACGATAGGGATCCTTCTTCCAATCCCAAAAGCCTTCGAGGTCACCCGAATTCCCGGAGCGGCCTGGTGACGCTTCCATTCATTCAGGTCCACCTGGCGCTGCACCCAACGCACCGTTTCCTCCTTAAACCCATGGCTTTCAATGATCTCCTCCGGAGAACACTGTTTCTCCACATACAATTCGAGGATCTCGTCCAGCATCCCGTAAGGAGGAAGACTGTCCTCGTCCTTCTGGTCGGGGCGCAGTTCTGCACTGGGAGGTTTCTCGATCGTGCTCCAGGGAATCACCTCCCCATCACGGTTGAGCCAGCGGGCCACCTCAAAGACCCGGGTCTTGGGAAGATCGCTGATGACCGCAAGGCCTCCGCACATGTCGCCATAAATCGTACAATAGCCCACCGCCAATTCACTTTTGTTCCCGGTAGTCAGGAGGAGGTGGTTATGCTTGTTGGAAAGCGACATGAGATACAGCCCCCGGATGCGCGCCTGCATGTTCTCCTCCGTGACATCCTCGGGCAGATCCCCGAAAAGGGGCCCCATGGCCCCCTTCACCGCCTCGAAGGGCTCCTCGATGGGAACCGTATCACAGCGCATCCCGAGGTTCGCGGCAAGCGCGAGCGAGTCGTCCACGCTCCCCTTGGAGGAACAGGCACTTGGCATGGTCAGCCCGTGAACGTTTCCTGCCCCCAGGGCCTTCACCGCCACTGCCGCAGTGAGGGCAGAGTCTATTCCCCCGCTCAACCCCATGCAGGCAGTCCGGAATCCACACTTTCCCACATAGTCACCTACGCCCAGCACTAGAGCCCGGAAAATCTCCTCGGAGGCCTCAGGGTCGGCAGTCTCCGGAATCGCCTCGGTTTCAGGGCCTGACTCAAGATCGATATCGATCACCCGGACTTCCTCGAGAAAAGCCGCCAACTGAGCTCGCAGCACGCCCTCCCCGTTCATGACCACGGAGTTTCCGTCGAAGACGAGCTGATCGTTACCCCCGATCGAGTTGCAGTAGACCAGGGGCAAGCCGGTGCTCTTCGCGACCATGGAAAGCAACTCCCGCCGCACCGCGGCCTTCCCCAGATGAAACGGGGAGGCACTCAAATTGATCAGAACCTCGGCACCGGTGGCCTGCAATTCTTCCACCGGATCCCGCTTGTAGAGCGGCCGGTGCAGGTAATCTTCCGTCCACACATCCTCACAGATCGTGATCCCCAGCTTGCGGCCCCGCCACTCAACCGGTTCGCACCGCTCCGCCGGCTCGAAATAACGCCGCTCGTCAAAGATGTCGTAGGTGGGCAGCAAAGTCTTGAATACCCTTGCCATGACCTCCCCATTTTCGAGAAGAGCCGCCCCGTTGCGAAAGGGTTTGCCCGGACTCTCCCCCCGGTTGTGATCCACGTAACCAACCAGGAGCGGCACCTCGCCAATCTCGCTGCCCAGGTAATCCAGGGCCTGGAGGCACTTGTCGACGAATCCGGACTTGAAGACCAGGTCCCGGGGAGGATAGCCCACCAGGGCCATTTCCGGGGTGATGACGAATTCGGCACCCTGATCGACGGCCTCGCGATAGGCATTCACGATGCGCCTGGCGTTGGCAGGAAAGTCGCCCACCGTGCCGTTAATCTGCGCCAGTCCGATCTTCATCTGTCTTCCTCCCCTGCGCTCGTTTCCACCGGGCTGCGCAGTATGCCACCCCGGGCCGGACTTGGAAACAGCGATTTGAATTTAGGTCCCGATCGGAAGGTTTCGCTCCTACCAGAGACCGTACTTTCCAAAAGCCAGAGCATACCAGCCCATCAGGAAATTTGCCACCCCGTGCATTACCACACAGGCCAGCAGACTCCTGGTCCAGACCGCGCAACCATACATCAGTGTCCCCCACACGAAGGCCGCCGCCCAGTCTGCCGGGCCGTGGATAAAGACCACCAGGGCGGTCACAACCAGGTAGCTCTTCCATGAGAAGGTTCCGAAGGAGACCTTCCAGTAGTCTCCGTCCGGATTCAGAATGAAGCGCATGAGAAACCCCCGCCAGAGCAACTCCTCCACCAGGGAAACCACCACAACCGCCCGGAGAAAGCGAAAAACGGTGGCAGCCCACCAGGCTGCCGGACTCTCGAACACCCCAGGGTTGAACCCGTCCCGGCGGGGCAGGATTCCCAGGCGCTGCTTCCAGCCACCCGGCTCCTCTTCCGTCATTCCCCACCATTCATAGAGCTGGGTGGGCAGAATCCAGATTCCGATTCCGATAGCACCCAGCACGGCCCCGAGAAGCAACTTCCGGGGTTCCCATTTCAACTCGTATTGCCGCCACCAGAAAACGAGCAATCCGCCAGCGAGGAGCGTCTGCAGCGGGTAAATCCAGTGCTCCGGATAGCGACGCCACCAGGGCAGGTAGACATGATCCCGGAAAACGCTCTCCAGGGATCCCGTGAGAACGGTCAACCCCCCGCCGATCAGCATGAAGGCCACCAGGGGCACCACATAGGCAAGCGTCCGGTCTTGTCTGATCCGGGCCAGGTTCATGACGATTCCAGAGTTTCGACGTAGCGTTCGATCCGTGCGAGTGCCTCCTTCAACTGATCGAAGGCCGTGGCGTAGCAACACCGCAGAAAACCCTCCCCACTCGCACCAAAAGCGTCGCCGGGCACCGCCGCCACGTTCTCCGCCTCCAAGAGCCCCTTCGCGAACTCCCCACTGCTGAGACCGAAGCTCCGGACGTCCGGGAAGACGTAGAATGCTCCCCCGGGCGAATGGCAATCCATGCCTATCTCGTTGAGACGCCTTACCACGAAATCGCGGCGCTCGTGATAACTCTCCCGCATGCGCTCCATCGAAGCCGCCCCGTTTTCCAGCGCCTCCAATGCTGCGGCCTGGCTGGTAACAGGAGCGCACAGCATGGAATACTGGTGGATCTTCATCATGGCATCAATAAGCGGAGCCGGCGCACAGGCGTAGCCCAGGCGAAAGCCCGTCATGGCGAAGGCCTTGGAGAATCCATGGAGCAGGATGGTGCGCTCGCGCATCCCCGGAAGGGAGGCAATCGACACGTGGGCCTGATCGTCGTAGCGCAATTCGCTGTAAATCTCATCGCTGATCACTATCAGGTCATGCTCAACGCAGAGCTTCGCGATCCCGGCCAGATCCTCCTCACTTGCGATCCCGCCGGTGGGATTGGTAGGAAAGTTAAGGATCAGAACGCGCGAACTGGGCGTGAGAACATCCGCCAGAGCCTCGGGCTTCAGGGAGAAATCATCCCGCTTGCGGGTTGCCACCGGCACGGGCACACCATGGGCCATCACCGTCCCCGGCATATAACTGACGTAGCAGGGTTCGTGATAAACCACCTCGTGGCCGGGATTGATTAATGCCCGCAGAGCCAGATCGAGCGCTTCCGAGACTCCCACTGTTACAAGCACCTCACAGGAGGGGTCATACTGCACCCCGAAAAAGCCTCCCACGTAGTCGGCAATTCTGCGTCGCAACGACATGAGACCGAGATTGGAGGTATAGGAAGTGTGCCCGCGCTCCAATGAGTAGATCGCAGCTTCGCGGATATGCCAGGGCGTGGAATAGTCGGGTTCCCCCACTCCAAGTGAGATCACCTCATCGCGACCCTGCACGAGGTCGAAGAAGTCCCGAATGCCGGAGCGCGGCACCGCGGCCACCTGCCGCGAAATTTTTGCGGGGTAATCCATTTCTCCTACGGCGCCACCGGCAGCCGCTCCGGATCTTCGTCCCCACCAAAGGCGAAGCCGTTCTCCTTGTAGGTCTTCAGCCTGAAATGCGTGGCTGTTGAGAGCACTCCCTCCATTGTGCTCAGCTTCTCGGAGACAAAACGCGCCACCTCCATGAGATCCTCTCCCTCCGCCACAAGGAGCAGATCGTATCCTCCACTCATCAGGTAGCAGCTAAGAACCTGATCAAATTTCGAGATACGGGCAGCAAGACGGTCAAAACCGCCCTCTCTTTCGGGAGTCAGTTTCACCTCGATGATTCCAACAACTGCGGCCTGTCCCGTCTTCGCCGAATCAACAACCGCCTCATAGCCAAGCACCGTTCCGTCCGTCTCCCAGGCGGCAATCTGCTCCCTGACTTCGTCTGCCGACAAGGAAACACGCTCCGCCAGCTCGGCATCGGAAGACCGGCCGTTGCGCCGCAGGAGCTTGAGCAATGAATCGTTGGACATGCCGGGGAGCTTCTAGGGAGATCAGGCCATCATGGCAAGCCGTAGCTGTGCATCCCGCCCCTATCCCTGTCCCCTGGAGCAATCCTCCGCAGGAAGCCTCCTCAGCACAGGTTCTCCGCAAAGAACCGCAGGCTATCCACCAGGTGCCTCTCCCAGTAGGGCCATTCATGTCCGCCCGCAAACTCCTCGTAGATATGCTCGACTCCTTCCTTCTCTAATACGGCATGAAGTTCCCGATTGGCGTCCAGGAGCGAATCATCGACACCGCAATCGAACCGCATCGGAGGCAAATCCTTCCGATGGGCGAGAATGGATCCCAGGGCAGTCAGACTCTCCTCCGATACTTCGCAGGATGGCAGGGGCTCCTCCACAAAGGGCTCCAACTGCTCAAGCCTGGTAATGGAGGAGTGTGCCGAGATCGCCCGGAACCTCGCTCCGAACTTTGCCCCGAGTCGAAGGGTTCCGAACCCACCCATGCTCAGGCCTGCTAGAAACCGCGGCGAGGATTCCGAGACGGGGGCACCAGCCTCCTCCGTGGCACGGGGCACTTCCTCCACTATCCAGCGTTCAAAATCCTTGCCCTCATGCGGCACATAAGCCGACCCATCTCCCCATAATCCATCGCTCGGCATGGCGAGCACAAGGGGTGGAATTTCACCTGCTTCAATCAATCGCGCAGCGGTCAGGTGTGCGCCCCCGTTAAAGGCCCATCCCCAGTGGGAACTATAGACTCCGTGCAGCAGAATGACGAGTGGCAGGCTCTCCTGAAGCCCCTGAACCTCAGGGAGAAAAAGGGAGAGATCCGCCCGCTGCTTCAGGGCCTCGCTCTTCACGGTGACGTGCCGAAGCCCCCCGTGCTCAAAACGCGGGTCACTGATCTTGATGGTGCGGAAAGTGCTCACAACACCCTCTCCAAACACTACGTCGGCGGAACCTGCAACGGTTCCCTGCCTCCTTTCCTGCGAATCCAGTTCACCGCCCGCAGAACCATGGGCAGGCGAATCAGCCAGAGCTCAAGCGCCCGCTTGCCCGGAAAGTTCATCAGGGCGAGCCCGACCAGGATGGTCAGAAGTCCCTGTCCGGGCAGGGCAAGAAGAGCGATGCCCGAGATCACGAGGGCCGCTCCCCCGACATTCTTCAGTATCAATCCTGTCCAGCGGATCATGGGATGCCGGGAGCCAAAAGTCCGGGTCCGGTCCCGTCCGGGCATGAAGTAGTCCGCGCTCAGGAGGGAGATGGCCCAGGGAGTCAGGAAAATGGCCATCACCACCGAGACTGCCGAAAAAACGCCGAGAAACCACAGAAGGGCCTCATGATCCCGGAACCACTCAATCATCACACCTCACAGGCCTCACGCCACCCCCCCTTGAAGGCTTCCCTTTCAAGCCGGATTCTCCACCCCCGCGGCAACCGATTCCTGATACCTCTGGATGATGCAAGGCCGTGAGCATGAGAAGGTAATCCGGCAAATTCACTGCTTATATTACCGCGCACCACTGCCCTTCACAAGAACCTTCCGGTTCCTGAGATCGAATGAACCACCGGTCCGGATCGTCTCCCACTTTTCTTCAACCGGCGTGTCCTTCCTCCATTTCCTGGGATCGTAGACCAGCACGGCTCCTTTCTCCTTGCCGATAACCTCAAAGCGATCCCCCTCTACCACAATGGCAACATCCTCATCGATGCCGATCCCAAGCAGGGCCGCCCGGTCGAACTCCCTGCGCATCTTCCCTTCAGGATCCTCCAGCACCTCAACCAGATCCCTCTCCCGACCGCGGGCGATGAGATGCTGGTCGATGGCAGTGTTGCGCATGAATCCGAATCCACGCTGCACATCACCCACCATGATCGTGTTTCCACTCGTATCCCCCCTCGCCAGAAAGGACCCCTGGATGGTGGCTCCGGCCGACGAGCCTCCGATCACTCCGCCACGCTCAAGCACCCGGTGAAATTCACGCTCCGAACGTGTTCCTCCGTAGGCTCTGGTCAGACGCCACTGCCGCCCCCCACCGAACCATACTCCTGTGGCCCGTTTGATCGGTTTCACGAATTCCTCCGTTTCCGCGACCTTGGGATCATGCGTGTGCAGCACCGTCACCTCCGCTACGCCCAATTTCTCCCGCACGAAAGCGGCGGTCCAGGAACGGTCATAATTGTGTTTCAGATTACTGGACGCCGCGGTGGTCACCACCACGATCCGCGCGCGCTTCCCTCCCGCCAACTCCACGAACCTGCCGAGGATGCGCTCCATTTCCTTCCCCCCACCACCAACGATGACAAGTGATCCACTGACCGGGCCAACCACGGGTGATTCCTGCGCCATCGACCTTCCGAACAGAACCAATACCATCACCAACACTGTGCTCTTCATTATCATCACCCGATAACAGCCCTCGATTGGTCTCCTTTTCAAGCGCCCAGATGCAGGCGGCACAGGACCTGCTTGCTCATGATCGACTTTTTTCTCACAGTCAGACGACGCGCTCACAAGGTCCCGCCCCGACTCCTCCACCGACATGCATCCCAGCATCCTCGCTTTCCTCTCCTTCCTGCCCATCCTGACCGTGGCTGTCCTGCTGGTCGGGCTCCGCTGGCCGGCCAGTCGGGCCATGCCGATCTGTTACGGGTTAGCAGTCGGACTTGCTCTCCTCATCTGGCAGGTCCCAGTGACCAAGGTGGCGGCATCCTCCATCAACGGCCTGGTGGTCGCCCTCAGCCTGCTCTACATTGTTTTCGGGGCCATCCTGCTCCTCAACACCCTGCGGGAAAGCGGAGGTCTCCGGGTCATTCGACAGGGCTTCACCGACATCTCGCCCGACCGCCGCGTGCAGGTCATTATCATCGCCTGGTTATTCGGATCCTTCATTGAAGGTTCTGCGGGCTTCGGCGCACCCGCCACCGTCGCGGTCCCCCTTCTCGTGGGACTGGGGTTTCCCGCCATGGCCGCCGTCCTGGCTGGAATGATCATCCAAAGCACTCCGGTCTCCTTCGGCGCGGTAGGCACGCCCATCAAGGTAGGGGTAAGCAATGGCCTCTCGGTGGACCCCTCACCGGTGGAAGGGGCAAGTCACACGCTTTCCACCGATCTCGGCGTGGAGGGCTACGGGACGGCTGCCGGATTTGAGAACGGAGAAGCACTTCTCGCGGATATCGGCCTGAAAGTCGCCACCCTGCACGCCCTCACCGGCCTGCTCGTTCCTCTCCTCCTCTGCGGACTCCTCACCCGCTTTTACGGGGCTAACAGAAGTTTCCTCGAAGGCCTGCGGATCTGGAAGTTCGCCCTCTTCGCCGCCCTGGCCATGATCGTCCCCTACTGGCTCGTGGCTCTGCTCCTCGGTCCGGAATTCCCTTCTCTCGTTGGAGGTCTGATCGGTCTCTTCATCGTGATAACCACGGCCCGGTCCGGCTTCCTTGTTCCTGCCCCGGAGAAGGCCTGGGACTTCGCACCCCGTGACCAGTGGAATCCGGACTGGATAGGCTCGTTGCAGATCCCAGCCGATGACAAAGATGGCAACGGGCGACAGATCGGCATCTTCCACGCCTGGTTTCCCTATATCCTGGTAGGACTCCTCCTCGTTCTCACGCGCACCATTCCGCACCTCGCGGAATGGCTCAAGGGATGGTCTGTCGCAGTCCATTCACCGCTTGAAGACAGCCTCAAACCCAAGTTCTTCCAGTTCCTTTATCTGCCTGGCATGGTCTTCATCGTGGCTTCAATTGTCACCTTCTTCCTGCACCGTATGAAGTGGAAGGACTACCAGAAGGCCTGGCGCTCATCCTTCAAGACCATGATGGCAGCTTCCGTCGCTCTTGTCTTCACCGTTCCCATGGTGGAGGTCTTCATCAACTCCGACGGTGGAGGCGCCGGCTATTCCAAGATGCCGGAGACCCTCGCCACCGGGGTGGCCGCCCTGGCAGGAGGCGTCTGGCCCATCCTTTCTCCCTTCATTGGTGGCCTCGGGGCTTTCGTGGCCGGTTCAAACACGGTGAGCAACATGATGCTTTCCCTCTTCCAGTTCAACACGGGCCAGGAAATCGGAGTCAATCCGGCCTGGATCGTCGCCTTGCAGGCGGTGGGCGGGGCCGCAGGCAACATGATCTGCGTCCACAACGTGGTGGCTGCCTCCGCGGTGGCCGGCCTCGTGGGCAAGGAAGGAATGGTTATCCGTAAGACCGCCTGGGGCTTCCTCTACTATGCTCTCTTCGCGGGAAGCCTCGGCTATGCCATCGTTTCCTGGGACGAGCACGGCCTCTTCAACATCGGCACTCTCATTGTTGCGGTGATCTGGGCCACCGCCATTGTTCTCATTGTCCTCAGTGGTCGCCGCCGCCACCGCGTCCGAACCACTCCCGGAGCTTCCCACTCTCCCGATCCTCTTTCACTCTCCGTGATTCCGGAAGAGATCGAAGCGCAGGTTGCCTCAACGCGAGAGGGCCGTGAGGATCGGTCCTCAGACCCGCCTGAACAGGCGGGGGAACCGGGGAGCGCGACCCCCATCGAGGAGAAATCGAGTTCAGAACCGGAATCCCGGACGGAAGAAGGCGAGGATCTCGATGAGGAAATGGATTCGGACAAATGGCTGGCCAGGCGGGAAACTCTCAGGAAAGAGGAGAAACCGCCTCACGATTCATCAGATCCACCCGACTGACACTCCCGTGCTTCGGCAAGACTACATCCTTCGCGAAATTGAACGCATGGTGGAATTCTGCCTGCGGGCGGCCGGATTGAAGAAGCCGGATGCCGTTGCCGACTTCGAGGAGTTCCTTGAGGACAACTGCGAACTTCTCACCGGCCTTCCCCTGCAGACCCTCCTCGACACCGGGGCCCAGAAACTGGTGGCGCTTCTCTATCATCCGGGCACCGCCAAACTTCCCCAGCTCGTTTCCTGCGGCGCGTGGCTGTGTGAAGCGGCTGACGCAAGCCTGCTTTCCGGTCGATCCAGTGAAGCACGCCACCTTTTCCTGCAGGGAGCCCAGATCCTTGGTTTCATGGCCTCTCAACATGGTCATGAAGACGAGTTCTCCCCCCTCCACAATCACCTCAAGCGCCTGCAGGAAAGACTGCCTGACTACCAGTTCCGACCCGAGGAGGAACCGAAGATCCTGGCCTTTCTTTCGTTATAGAACGAAGTTGCCCTCATCGCAGGGCATTCCGGATTCGAAGCTCTGGACTCTTGCGTCCCGGTCGGAGCCTCCCTAGTTTCCTGTCATGTCCATCTCCGTCGGCGATCTCATCCGCTATATCGTCACCGGGACCATCGTGCTGGTTCTCGCCATCTTCGGATTAAAGGTGTGGAACAAGCAGAAGCTGGAGAAACAACTCATCAAGGAACTGCGTCATCTGGCGCACCCCACGACCTCCTTTGAGACAGTCTATGCTGACGACGGCAGGGGAGCGCTCTTCAAATCGATGGGACTCCTTCACAAGATCAAGACCGAGCTCGACAAGGAACCGGCTGAAATCCTCAAGGAGGTTTTTCACGGCGACGACGGCGGAGCTCTCTTCGGTAAAGCGCAGACAGGACGCAACGCATATGTTGACCTGCGGGAGGAGATTATCAGAAAGGGCCTCCTGCGTAACTATCACCACTGCCGCACCCTGGAGCTGTTTTCCGATGGAGAAAACCGAAAAGCGCTCGCAGAGGGAAAGGCTCCTTCCTTCGTCAGAGGACCGTCTTCCGGAGCAAAGGCCACCGTTCGCTATATCATTGATCCAGAGGTATCACCCGGAGTGGAGAACCTGATTCCCAATATGATCATTTCGTCTCCCGACTTCGAAGCGCGCAAGAAACCTACCGATTTTGAGATCATGCAGGCCAAGGAACTGATCAGAGAACTCTCCGGGGCCCGTCTGATCGAAAGAGAAGCCGAGGACCGACTCCGTCAGCACTACGAGCAATTCAACAATCCTCCCGAGCCCGAACCCACGCCCGAACCGGAGGAGACTCCGGAACCGGAACCCGAACCGGAAGACAAACCTGCCAAGAAGCCTGAAGAAGAAGACGACTGTCCCTTCGACCTGCCCCTCCCCGACCGTCGCTGAGGCAAACGGCCTGAACCCTCTTCCCTCCGCAACCGGCCCTCCCACTCCCACTGTGGAAGTCGAACTCCTTCGCTATCCCCGAATGAGCTGAAGGCTCGGCCGCTCCTAGCGGAAAGCTCTCTAGACCGCACACTTGTGACCCACCCTTTCCTCGACTATTGTCCTCCACCCCAACCGATGAAACTCCCCTCCCCATCCCGGGCAGTCACCCTGCTCGCCCTTCTCCTCTTTCTGGTCGCCAACACCGGTCTACTCTCCGCCGCGGACAGCGTTATCGTCTTCAATGAAGTCCACTACCATCCCGCGGACGAGGACAACGACACCGAATGGATTGAATTGCACAGCCTGATGGGAGTCGATGTTGACATTTCGGAATGGGAACTCGAAGGCGGCATCAACTATCGCTTTTCCAACGGCACCGTCATTCCGGGCCACGGCTATCTCCTCGTAGCCGCCGATCCTTCTCACCCCACCCTGGCAGGACGCAACGCACGGGGTCCCTTTACCGGGCGACTCGCCAACAACGGGGAAAGCATCCGATTGGTCAACAACAACGATCGGACGATGGACGAACTGAACTACGGGGACGACGGAGACTGGCCGGTGGGTGCCGACGGACTGGGATCAACCCTCTCCAAACGCAACGAACATACAGCCGAATCCCGTCCCTTCAACTGGCTTGCCAGCCCGGAGACCGGTGGCACGCCTGGTCTCCCAAACTTTCCCGGCGACTCTCAGGGCGAGATCACTCAGGACATCGTTTTCAGCGAGATCGCAGCTGGAAACGATCCCGACTTCCAGATCGAGTTCACCAATGTGGGCTCCGAAGGCATCGCTCTCGACGGTTACCAGCTGCGCTCTTCAAGCGGCGCCACCCAGCAGGTCCCGGATGGCCTGCTTCAACCCGGTAGTCACCTGGCCATCACGCCCTCCTTCCCCGTCGCCGACGGCCATCGCCTTTCTCTTCTCCGACCCGGCACTGACACACTGGCTGACGCCCGCGAGATCACCAACCGCCTGCGGGGACTCTCCAATGGACACTGGCTCTACCCTGACACTCCTACCTTCGGCCACCCGAACAGCTACTCCTTCAATACCGACATCGTGATCAACGAGATCATGTACAACCCACGGCCCCTGCCCGCCACCCAACCCTCCAGCCCTGATGTCCTCGTCGATTGGGACCACTTGTGGCGCTATAACGAATCCGGCGGTAATCTCGGTAATGACTGGGAGAATTCACCCCATCCGGAGAATGGTGAGACCTGGCTCTCCGGCCCGGGTCCTCTCGGAGTGGAGTCCTCCTCGTTGACCAACGCCATCGCAACACCCCTCTCTCCGCTCGATTCAAGGAATCCACGGACGATCACCTTCTATTTTGAAACAGATTTCGAAGTGAACGAACAGCAGGAGCGTGACACTACCCAGCTTGAGCTTTCCCACCAGATCGACGACGGGGCAATCTTCTATCTCAACGGGATCGAGATCGATCGCTATCAGGTCGATGACGAACCGATCTCCTCGTCCTCCACCTCGAGTGACACAGTAGGAAATGCAACGGTGATCACCACCATTCTGCCCTCCTCCGCCCTGACAGCCCTGCGCCAGGGCACCAACCGTCTTTCGGTGGAAGTTCACCAGACCAGCGCGAGCAGCTCGGACATCGTGATGGGCCTGCAGTTGGTTGCCTCTCAGGAAGGCCTGCCCCTGCGCCGCTCCAGCGATCAGTGGATCGAGCTCTACAACAAGGGCACCGAGGATCTGAGCCTGGGCGGCTGGCAGTTCAGCGACGGCATCTCCTTCGACTTCCCCCCTGACACCGTCCTCCCGGCCGGACAATTCCTCGTGGTGGCCCGTGATGCCGCCTCCCTGGCCGCCAAGTATCCCGACCTCACCATTGCCGGAGAGTGGAATGGCGCTCTTTCGCGCAAGGGAGAGCGGGTGCGCCTCATTGACGCCAACAGAAATGTCGCCGATGAGGTTCGCTTCTCCGATGGTGGACGCTGGTCCGGGCGAGCGGACGCGGCAGGATCCAGTCTCGAACTGCGTGATCCACATGCAGACAACAGTTCTCCGGAAGCCTGGGCTCCCAGCATCGAGACCGCCCCCTGGCAGGAAATCACCTACCTGGGACGAGGCTCCTTCACTCCCAGCAACGACCCGACCCAGTATAACGAGATGATCTTCGGGCTCCTCGATGCGGGAGAGTTTCTCATCGATGACATCAGCGTGATCGAATCTCCAAGCGGAACGCCTCGCGAACTCATTCAGAACGGCACCTTCCCACGTGATTTCTCCACCTGGCGCATGAGAGGCAACCACCGGCACGCTCGCGTCATAGCCGATCCCGATGACCCGGCAAACAGGGTTCTTCACGTGCGGGCCACGGGGGCCATGGAGCATATGCACAACCACGCCGAAACCACCCTCAAGTCCGGTGGTAGCTATGTCAGTCTGAGCACCTCCCAGCTCTACCAGATCAGTTTCCGCGCCCGCTGGATCAGCGGCTGCAACCAACTCAACACCCGCCTCTACTTCAACCGCATGCCGCGCACCCACGCCCTGGAAGCTCCCCAGGACTGTGGCACACCCGGAGCTCCCAATTCCCAGGCCGTTACCAATGCCGGCCCCACCTACACCGACCTCCGGCATTCCCCCGCCGTGCCCTCCGCCAACGAATCGGCTACCGTCCATGCTGACATTTCAGACCCGGACGGAATCGCCTTCGTGACGCTGTTTTACTCCATCAACGGAGCCTCCTTCAGGAGCACGACCATGACAGACCAGGGTAACGGTCACTACAGCGGAACCGTTCCGCGTCAGTCTGGCGGGCGCAAGGCGCAATTCTATCTCGTGGCTGAAGACGCTCTGGGAGCCACTCAGTTCATACCAGCCGGCGGACCCGCCTCGCGTGCCATCATTCCCTGGGATGACGGACAGGCCAATCTCGACCTCGGTGCCTGCCAGCCCAACAACTTCCGCATCGTCATGACTGCTGATGACACCACCTTCATGCACAATGTTACCGAAGTGATGAGCAACGACCGCCTCGGGTGTACGATCATCTACAATGAAAAGGATATCTACTACGACTGCGGAGTGCGCCTCAAAGGCAGCCAGCGGGGCCGCGCCAAGGACGTCCGGGTGGGCTTCTCGGTAGGCTTTCCGGACAACCAGCCTTTTCTTGGAGCTCACGAAACCGTGGCGGTGGATCGCTCCGGGGCGGGTGACCAGTTCAGTCAGAAGGAGATCATGGTGAAGCACATCATCAACCGGGCAGGTGGCATCCCGGGCATGGAGGACGACCTGATCCGGGTCATCGCCCCCCGTTCAAATCACACCGGTTCCGCCATGCTCATCAAGTCACGTTTTGATGATGAATGGCTTGAAAACCAGTTCCCCGACGGTGAGGACGGCACCCTCTTCGAGTATGAGCTCATCTACTATCCCACCAGCACCACCGGTGGAGTGGAAGGACTCAAGCGACCTAATCCCGACAGCGTGCGGGGTGTTTCCATGCGTCCGACCGGGGGGCGGCGCAACAAGGAAAACTATCGCTACCACTGGCAAATCGACAACAACAAGGATGCCGATGACTACGACGCCATCATCAATGCCCTCAACACCCTGGGCCTGAGCGGAACGTCCTTCCGGGACGCCTCCTACCGCGACCTTGACGTGGATCAGTGGCTCCGCTCCTTCGCCGCCCAGGTCCTCTGTGGAATCGGAGACAACTACAGCAGTGGATCGCAGCACAACGCTCTCTTCTATGTCCGCCCCAGCGACGGCCGGGTGCTCTACTTCCCCTGGGACATGGACTTCACCTTCAGTCGCGGGGCGAACAGCAGCCTGACCCCCAACGGAGACCTGTCCAAACTCCTCTCCGCGAGTCCTGCCAACGAACGCGCCTACTACGGCCACCTCAAGGACATCATTGATACCGCTTTCAACACCCGCTACATGACCCAGTGGGCCGATCATTACTCGTGTTTCCTGCCTTCCGAGAACCTCTCGAACCACCTCGGCTACATCAACTCCCGCCGGAATCACGCCCTTAGTGCAATCAACAGTGCAGTCTCCCAGATCCCCTTCCGCATCACCACCTCAGGAGGAACCACCACCAGTGAACCGTTCATCGCACTCCAGGGTGATGCCTGGGTCGACGTCCGGGAAATCCGTCTCGCCGGCGCAACCGAACCCCTGTCCGTCACCTGGCTCGATGACAACAGCTGGGAAGTCAACGTGCCGATCAACCCCGGTCCTAATGAGATCGCCCTGCAGGCCATCGGCTTCCGCGGAGACATTCTGAGCGAACGGACCGTCGACGTCACGGGAACCGGTACCCTTGTTCCCGCAACCGCCGCTACCCTCGCAATCTCTGAAGTGATGTATCATCCCGCCGCTCCTACCAGTGCTGAAATCCAGGCGGGATTCCCCGATCAGGATGACTTCGAGTTCATCGAGATCTTCAATCTCAGTGAAACCCTGACGATTGACCTTACCGGACTTCGCTTCGCCAATGGAATCGACTACCAGTTCCCGGAGACCACTCTCGCACCGGGCGCACACGGCCTCCTGGTCGGACGGGAAGCCGCCTTCACCCAGCGTTACGGGCCCGGACACCCGGTCATCGGCAGCTACCAGAGCGGCGGGACCAGCAAACTGGCAAACCAAGGCGAACGCCTTGTCCTGACCGATGCCTTCGGTGTGCCCATCACCGACTTCACATGGAGTCACCAGGCTCCCTGGCCCACCAGCGCTGACGGACTTGGCTACTCGCTTGTCCTCATGTGTCCCGACTCCAACAATCCCTCCCTCCCAACCAGTTGGCGAACCAGTGCGCTGCCGGGTGGCAATCCCGGCGACAGCGACGCCATCGATCTGACGGACTGGGAAAACGCCACGAATGTGACCGATCTCTTCTCTGATGACGACAACGACGGCCTGGTCGCCCTGCTCGAATTTGCGGGCGGGCAGGATCCTGGCATCCCGGAGTCCGGGGGATTGATCGAGATCATGCTGGAGAACCGTGACAATCCGCACTCGGTCATCGCCTTCCGCCAGCACATCGGCGCCGACGCGATCAGCTTCTCGGCAGAGCAGTCAACCAACCTCATCGACTGGACCGCAGGTCCGGCCTACCTTGGAAGGGTCAACAATGGCGACGGCACGAGTTCCATCCTGTTCCGTTCTTCACAGCCCGTCTCGACACAACAAACCGGCTACCTGCGCATTGTCGCCAGCGAGAAACCGGTCTCACCCTGATCCCTGCCTCCACGGTTCGCCTTATCCCTCTCTCCTCCGGGAAAATGAACGGCCGGGCAGGAACTGAGAGAGACCGGCATCACTCCATCTCCTCGGCGGCGGCCGCCGCCAGGACCGGCAACACTCCGCGCTTTTCCGAATCAGCCTGAATGAGACGCGTGATCTCCAACGCCACTTCCAGGGCGGCAGCTCCCTGCTGCCCCGTCACCTCGGGCTCCTTCTGTCCGCGCACCGTATCGATGAAAGCCTTGAGTTCCGCTACCAATGGCTCGGAAGGATCGACCTCCACGTCGGCTTGTTGAATTCCTTCCGACTCGATCCAGGAGATCTTCCCGTTTTGTTCCTGATAATCGAGTGAGAGATAGCAGTTCTCCTGGAAGACCCGGATCTTGCGCATCCGTTCCGGACTGATTCGGCTCGCCGTGATGTTGGCCACACATCCATTTTCGAACCGCACCCGCGCATTGGCAATATCCTCGTGCCGGGTGAGGACCGGCACCCCCACCGCATCGATGTTGCTCACTGGTGAACGAACAAGGTGAAGGATCACTTCCAGGTCATGAATCATGAGGTCGAGCACCACTCCGATATCGAGACTACGATTGGGGAATGGCGAAAGTCGATGGGCTTCAATGAAGCGGGGCCGATCCAGGCGATCTTCAAGTTGCCGGAGGATGGGATTGAAGCGTTCGATGTGACCCACCTGCAGCAAACGACCGGTAGCCCCCGCAATCCGGAGAAGTTCCTCGGCCTCGACTTCGTTTCCCGCAATCGGTTTCTCCACCAGGACATGGGCCCCGAGGCGCATCAATGCTCCGCCGACCTCGAGATGATGCTCGGTGGGCACGGCCACGCTCACCGCCTCACAGCGCTCCGCCAGGGCCTCCAGGGAATCCACCACCTCGCCCCCGAATTCAGCTGTCACGGCCTGGGCCCGGGCGGGATCCACATCGAAAACGGCCTCCATCCGCACCCCTTCCAGAAGACCGTAGACCCTGGCATGATTACGGCCCATCGACCCTGCCCCTGCAACGCCCGCACGTATTTCCATACCACTTGTTCGCAGAATCAGGGCTTTGTCGCAAGCCTCGCCCCGTCTCGGATCTTGCCAGAATAAAGATCCTAAGGTTTCTTCAGGGCAATTCGTTAACAACCCAGATGAGTCTTCACGCCCAAATCAACCCCGACGCGGAGGCGCGCCTTGAAGCCCAGCGGAGGAACTCCGTCATCACTTCCGTGGTGATCGCCCTCCTTGTCATGGCCCTCGTGATCCTCATCCTTCTCTTCATTCTCCTGCCCAATCTCCTCATCAAGTCCCCCACCATCGTGACTTACCAGGCTGGAGCACCCGAGGAGGACACCATGGACCAGAAGGAAGTGAACCCCCAGGTTCAGCGCAAACCTTCCGCGCCATCCTCCTCCACGGCCCGGGTGATTGCCTCCACTACCCCCTCCCCAACGGCGGTGCCCGTCCCGGAAACGGAAGCCGAACCAAATCTCGATTTCGGAAGTGGCGACGACTTCGGACAGGGCTGGGGCAATGGAGGTGACGGCGGTGGCGGTGGTTTTGGAAACATCCCCGTAACCATGCGCAAGCGCTGCTCCCCGCAGGACCGCCTCCAGCGCCTCAAGGAGAATGGCGGCAACGAAAAGTGTGAGGAATCGGTGGTCAAGGCCCTGCGCTACCTCAAGGAGACCCAGGGCGGGGACGGCTCATGGGGCGGAGGCACCAAGGTCGCCTACACCGGCCTTGCGCTGCTTGCCTACCTGGGACACTGCGAAACACCCCTTTCCGAAGAATTCGGCGAAACCGTGACCGCCGCGATCATCTTCCTGGTTGATAACAACCAGAAGAACAAGGGGCGCATGGCCTCCAACCCCCAGGACAAGCACTGGTGTTACTCCCACGCCATCGCAGCCTACGCCATTGCGGAGGCCTACACCTTCTGCAGCCAGCTGGGCGTCAAGCTCCCCAACCTGCAGGAGAGCGTACAGCTGGGCATCCAGTGGATCATCGACAACCAGAACAAATCGGGCGGCTGGGACTACTCCTATGAAGAAGCGGGCGGACGCGGCGGCGACATGTCCATCACTGCCTGGCAACTCCAGGCCCTCAAGGCCGGCAAGCACACCGGGCTCGAGTTCCGCAACATGAATGCCTGCATCCGCGATGCCCTTAAATACTGCGAAAGCTGCCAGGCTGCAGATGGAGGATTCGGCTACTCCGGCCCCACCCCCCTCGGTGACGGGCATTCCACCCTCGTGGGCGCCGGCACGCTGTGCTTCCAGCAGCACAAGGGTGCGTCCAATTCCAACGCGCGCAAGGGCATCAAGTATATCGACAAGAAATCCCAGTTCGATTACAAGGTCGGTCCCTGCAACCTCTACGAGCACTACTACTCCAGCCAGGCAGCCATGAACAATGGCGGCAAGAGCTGGGTGAAGTATAACGAAATGTTCCGGGACCAGCTCCTCAATTCGCAGAACAACGACGGTTCCTGGCCCGCCCCACCCAAGCCTGGTCCGGCGGCCCGCAACGACCCCGTTTATGTCACCGCTCTGGCCACGCTCATGCTGGAGGTCTACTACCGCTTCCTGCCCGGAACAGCCGCCGGCAAGTGAGGCCGATCACAGGGGGCCCCAACCTGCACAACTCCGCCCCCTGTTTGCCGTCTCCGGAATGCCGTTGGATTACCTGACGAGGAGGATGCTCCTCCACGGTTCTGCTTGAGTCCTGCGGAGAAAGGTGCTTTGTATCTCTATGCCTCGATCATTCGCCTTCGCCATCCTCATGGCGACTGCGCTCCTTCCGAATACCCTTGCCGCAGCCGGAAAGAAAGCGCCTGATCTGAGTGTCAGTTTCCATCTCCAGGCTGAACCTGGTGATCGCCAGGCATTCAAACAATTGACCGCGGGAAAGGAAGTCCTGTTCAGAAAGTCCGCGGAAATCAGCACCAAGGATATCGTAGCGTTCCGCCCCTTTCCTGCCGACGATGGAAATTCCTACGGAATCGTCTTCCAGCTCAACAAGTTGGCCTCCAACCGGCTCCGCAACATGAGCACAGCTCAGCAGGACAAACTGCTTCTCGCTGTCGTCAATGGGCAGGTCCGCGATGCGGTATTGATCGACAAACCGGTCAATGACGGGCTCATCGTCATCTGGAAGTGGGTTTCGCTTGCTGAGGTCAAACTCGCCGACCAGCATGTCCCGCGCATCGGCGAAGATCCCAAGGCTTGGAAAAAGAGAATCAAAAAGAAGTAGTGACTCCCCTCCATTTCCGCGTCGGACTCCACCTCGTGCTTGCCTTCGCGCTGTCTTCCCTCTGCCCGGGTCAGGCTCTCAAACTCCAGTTGCCCACCGACAACCGGGCCCTTCTCGATAAAAATCCCGAGAAGTTCTACATGTATGTTTATCGCACCTTCGAGGGCGAGACGAGCAAACCCTGGCAGGGCGGTGGTTATGGATTTGTCCGCAACCTCCGGCGCACCCAGCAGGGAGTGGTGCCCACCCGCTTCCACGAAGGCATAGACATCCGACCGGTCAAGCGCGACTCCGCCGGACGCCCACTCGATGACGTCAAGGCCATTGCCCTGGGCCGTGTCGTTTACGTCCAGGGCAGTGCCGGGGGCAGCAATTACGGGAAATACGTGGTGGTTGAACACGACTGGGGCAACGGCCCTCTCCTGAGCCTCTATGCTCACCTGGCCAGTGCCTCGGTGAAGGAAGGTCAGCGCATCCCGGCTGGGCATGTGGTGGGGCGCATGGGTTACACCGGCGCCGGCATCAACCGGGAACGCGCCCACGTCCACCTTGAACTGAACATCCTTCTCTCGCTCCAGTTTGACGCCTGGCACAAGATGAAGTTCAACACCAAGAACACCCACGGCATCCATAATGGAATGAACCTCGCCGGTCTCGATATCGCCAGCCTGCTCCTGGCGCATCATCGCGACCCCGGCATCACCCTCCCCGAGTTCCTCGAACGCACCCCCATCTACTACAAGGTCACCTGTCCGCGCCGCGGCAAACTTGAGTTGGCCGATCGCTACCCATGGATCCAGCGCGGAGCCCATCACAGGCCCAGTCCCTCCTGGGAAATTTCCTTCACCCCCGCCGGCTTCCCGCTCGCCATCGCGCCCAGTCACCGTGAAGTCCCCAAACCCCTCATCACCTACGTGCGCACCACCCAGTCGCGCCACGAATACTTTACCCTGTCCCGCGTCACCGGCACCGGGCGCCGTGCCTCCCTTACCCGCAGCGGCCTGCAGCACCTCTCCCTCATCACCGGAGAATTCGCCAAGCAGTAACAGGAATTTCAGGCCGGGGCCTGCCTTCTGCCCTGCCTTATGCTAGGGTCCGGCGGTCTACCATTTCCAATCGTTCAATGCCTGCCGGATCATGTCCCTCGATCATCTAGAGTCTGTCTCACTCCCAGTCGACTTCTCCGAGTTCGACGAGGTGATCGATGTCCGCACTCCGCTTGAGTTCGAGGAAGACCACCTGCCTGGCGCCCGGAATCTCCCGGTCCTTGATAACGAGCAGCGGATGGAGACCGGCATCCTCTACCGGGAAAGCCCGTTCAAGGGCCGCAAACTCGGTGCCCGCTACGTTAGTGAGTCCATCGCCAGGCACCTCGCCGGACCCCTGAGCGGAATTGAACCCGGCTGGAGACCCCTGATCTACTGCTGGCGTGGCGGACAACGTTCGGCGGCCTTCGCTACTGTCCTGCGTTCGATCGGTTGGCGCGCCAGAACCCTGGAGGGTGGATACAAGGCCTACCGCCGCTTCGTGATGGACGGTCTCGTCCGGTGGCTCTCCAATTCCGAACTGCAGTTTCGCATCATCAGTGGCTTGACCGGCGTAGGAAAGACCCGCCTCCTGGAAGCCCTGCACCGGGAAGGCACACAGGTCATCGACCTGGAGGCGATGGCCAACCACCGTGGATCACTCCTGGGCACGGTTGGGATACAGCCCAGCCAACGCCGCTTCGAGAACCGCCTGCACGCAGCCTTGAGTGAATTCGACCCGTGCCGCCCCATTTTCGCGGAGGCCGAATCCAGTCGCATTGGAAGCGTCTACCTCCCGCCCTCCCTCTGGAAACAATTCGCCGCGGCACGTGTAATTGAACTCACCCTGCCTGTCCCGGAGCGTGTGCAACTGCTTCTGGAGGACTACCAGCACTTCCTCCAGGAACCGGAAACGCTCTCCAGCCTCCTCGAACTGTTAGGCAAGCTGCGCGGACATGCCCAGGTCTCGGACTGGCAAACCCAGATCCGGCAGGGTGCCTGGCCTGAGTTTGTCACCTCTCTGCTGGAGAACCACTATGACCTCTGCTACCGCCGCCCGGGCTCCCCGGCCTCCAACTATCAGGCGCCTGCAGACCAGTTCACTCTGCCGGACTGTTCCATGGAAAGCTACCACCAGGCCGCCCGCCAGCTAAGGGAATCAGAAGCTGCCTTCTCTTCATGACGCCGCTCTTCGACGCGCACAATCACCTCCACGACGAACGGCTTCTGCATAGTCTGCCCGAACTTCTCCCGGCCATGCGGGACGCCCGGATCGAGCATTGCATCGTCAACGGCACCTGTCAGGACGACTGGCCCCGTGTAATGTCACTGGCCCGCCGGTATCCGGACCTGGTGCAGCCCTCGCTGGGCCTTCACCCCTGGAAGATCGCGAACCGCAGTCCGGATTGGCTGGAAAAACTGAAACGCACCCTCGCCCTGCACTCCGGAACAGTCTTCCTCGGTGAATGCGGCCTTGACCGTTGGATCGAGGATCCTCATTTCGAGGACCAAAGGGAAATTTTCACGCTCCAACTCAACCTGGCGGCAGAACACAACCTTCCGCTCTCGATCCACTGTCTCAAGGCCTGGGGTCCTCTCATGGAGATCCTCCGCTCCAGCAAACGCCCCGCCCGTGGCTTTCTTCTGCATTCCTACGGCGGTTCGGCCGAACTCGTCCCCCCCCTCGCTTCGCTTGGTGCTCGATTCTCCTTTTCGGGCTATTTTCTTCAGGAGCACAAGGAAAAGATCCGTGCCGCCTTCCGACAGGTTCCGCCCGATCGTCTCCTTGTCGAAACCGATGCTCCTGACATGCTCCCTCCGGACCAGCACCAGGGACACCTCCTCTGCGACCGCGAGGGCCAACCACTCAATCATCCTGCCAACCTGCCCCGTATCGTCAACGGTCTGGCACGTGTGCTGGGGCAGGCTGAATCTGACCTCCGCGTTCTTCTCGCCGACAATTTCCGCCGGTTTTTCGGCCTGGAATCTTCCTGATTGAAGCTCCGGTTAATTGGGAGTCCCCGGGGTTTTCGATAGAATTGCCTCTCAGGTTTTGTAAGGTCTCCCATCATGTCACTGCTCCGACAATTTTCGTTTCTTGCCCTCCCGATTGCCCTCATCTCTCCCCTCGCAGGCCAGCAGGGCGACCGGAAGGGCCACAACATGGCCAGCTTTGTCCCTGAGGATGTAATTCCGCCCGCGCCCTTCCTCAAGGTTGAGGACGCCCTCAAATCCTTTCAACTCGCTCCCGGCTTCGTCATCGAGGAGGTCGTTTCTGAACCCCTGGTCGACATGCCATGCATGCTCAAGTTCGACGGCAATGGGCAGATGTGGATCTGCGAACTGGTCGGATACATGCCCGATGTGGATGGCAAAGGTGAGAACATTGCCCAGGGACGTATCGTCATCCTGACGGACAGCGACGATGATGGCAGGGTGGACAAGCGCTCGATTTTCCTCGAGAAACTCCTTCTTCCCCGCAGCCTCTATCTTCTCGATGATGGCATCCTGTGGGCCAACCAGGAGAGCCTGTTCTTCCAGGGCCGTGACGGCAACAAACCGGTTGGCAAACGGGTGCTGGTGGATAAGGACTATGCCCGGGGAGGCAACGTGGAGCACAAGGCCAACAGTCTCGTCCTCGGACTCGACAACTGGATCTACAACGCCAAATCGGACCGCCGCTACAAAAGGACCAAGAAGGGATGGGTCATGGAGAAAACCCATTTCCGCGGACAATGGGGCATCGACCGTGACGATTACGGACGCCTCTTCCACAACAGCAACAGCACCCTCCTGGTCGGGGATTACACCTTCCCCAATGCCGTTTACGGGAACACCAACTCCAAGATGAAGGCGGGGATCGCGGCACGCATCAGCGACAATAGGGTCTGGCCCATCCGGGTCACTCCCGGGGTCAACCGCGGCTACCAGCGCAACACCGTCTCACCCGAGAACTACAAACTCATCAACGCCACCGGCGCTTCCGGCCTCGCTGTCTTCCGCAGCCACGGCCTCGGCAAAAACCTCTATGGAACCGCCTTCATCACCGAGGCCACTGGTCACCTGATCAAAGCCATCAGCTACGAGGACGGAGAAGGCAAGCTGGTTGGCAAACACACCTTCGGCGAGAAGGAATTCCTCGCCTCCACTGACGAGCGCTTCCGCCCGGTGAATGCCTATACCGCTCCAGACAACTCCCTTTACATCCTCGACATGTACCACGGGATCATCCAGCACCGGACCTATGTCACCTCCTACCTGCGCAAGCAGATCCTGAGCCGTGGACTCGACAAGCCTGGCAGCGGACATGGTCGGATCTACCGTCTGCGCCACAAGGATCAGGGCCGGGGCCCGGCCCCCAGTCTTCAAGAACTCTCCGCCACCGACCTGACGCGCCATCTCAGCCATCCCAATGGCTGGTGGAGAGACACTGCACAACGCCTCATCGTCGAGCGTGGCAATGAATCGACCAGGGGCGCCCTTGAGGACATCCTGCAGAACGATAAACCTCTCGCCCGCCTGCACGCTCTCTGGTGCCTTGAAGGGCTCGGACTCCTCAACGCCGGGCATGTCACAAGGGCTCTCACGTCCGGTGACGAGAAGTTTTCCTCCTCTGCCCTCATGGCAGGCCTCTCGCTCGGCGAGCGTGATAAGAACGCCCTCCTTCCTGCCCTCGCTGCCTTCAAGGCGGGCCGTGAGTCCTCTATCTACAAAGCCCGGCTCCTCGCGGAGACCGGCACCTCCCAGGCCTTCGACGCCCTGGTAGCAGAACTCAAAATCAATGGTGGAAATCCCCTCGTCCGGGAAGCCGCCTTCACCGGCCTCAAGGATCGCGAAGCGGTCTTCCTGGGCGTCAATAACGGGCGCTACAATGACGGCAACCTGGACAAGTGGCTGCAGGAGGCCCTCCACAGGAATACCAGGAAGATCAAACCACCCACCATCAAGGGCGAACACCTCGCTTCCTTCCAGCGCGGAGAGAAACTCTACATGGGACGTGTCGCCTGCATAGGCTGCCACGGCGCCGAAGGCACCGGCCTTCCGAATCTCGGCCCTCCCCTCGACGAATCGGACTGGGTCAACGGTGACACCAAACGACTCGCCAAGACCCTTCTGCACGGCCTGCAGGGCCCCATCACGGTTTCTGGCCAGCGCTACACCCCACCCGCAGCCATGCCCGGCCTCTCCATGAACCCGACTATCTCGGACAGGGACATTGCCGATATCCTCACCTTTATCCGCCATGCCTGGAGCAACCGTTCCGGGAAGGTGGAGGAAGCCTTCATCAAGGAATCCCGCGAAACGACCAGGAAGCAGGGTGGAGTGCCGTATACCGAGAAGGAACTGAATTAGCATGCGGGGGGCACCCCGAACGCTAACCATCAGGAACCCGGATCCTCCGCAGCTATTCCGCCCACTGTCCCGCCTGCCGGAACTTCTCGTAACGCGCATTCAGCATTTCCTCTTCCGATAAATCTGCCAGCTCATCGATATGACTGATCAGCGCAGTCTTGAGATTGCCGGTCGCTGACCGGACATCGTGATGCGCTCCTCCCCTCGGCTCGGGAACCACCTCGTCAATCAAGCTCATCCCGGCCAGATCCTCAGCCGTCAACTTCATCGCCTCCGCCGCCTCCGGCGCATGCTTGCGGTGCTTCCAGAGGATGGCGGCACACCCTTCCGGACTGATCACCGAGTAATAAGCGTTCTCCAGCATGAGAATGCGGTCGGCCACTCCAACCCCGAGAGCACCTCCTGAGCCACCCTCTCCGACCACCGCCACCACGATCGGAGTCCTCAGGTTCATCATCTCCCGCAGATTCCGCGCGATTGCCTCCGCGATATTCCGTTCCTCTGCCCCGATTCCCGGAAACGCCCCCGGGGTATCAATCAACGAGACAACCGGAATCCTGAACTTCTCGGCCAGCTTCATGAGGCGCAGGGCCTTGCGGTATCCCTCGGGATGCGCACTGCCGAAGTTTCGCTCCAGATTCTCCTTGGTATTACGGCCCTTCTGGTGCCCGATCACCACACAGCGCCGTCCATCGAGCAGGGCAAATCCACCTGGCATGGCCTGGTCGTCTCCCACCAGGCGGTCGCCATGAAGTTCGCAGAAGTCATCAAAGGCTTCGTTGAGATAGTCGAGCATGAAGGGACGGTTGACGTGCCTCGCAATCTGCACACGCTGCCATGGTGTCAGGTTCTCGTAAATGCTGTTCCGCACCTCCGCCAGTTTCGCCTCCAGAGCTGCGATCTCCGTGCTGAGATCAATTTCCTGGGAGCGCGCCTTCTCGCGCATATCCCCCAACTCCCCTTCGAGCTCCGCTATGGGTTTCTCAAAATCGAGTGGTTGGGGTCTCCCGCTACTGTCGTTCATTGACACGCATCTTACTGGTTACCGAAGCGGACTTCCACCTCGTTCCCGACTCTCAATAAGAGAGCCAACTCCTCCATGTCAGCTTCCGAAAGGAAAAAACCCCTTCCGGTGTCATCCTCTTCCGCCATCCCGACCTGGCGCAACTGCAGGCCGCGATGATCGAGGATCAGCACCTTCCTGGCGGTCCGGTAGCTCTGGAACTTCACTGGTGAAACCCTCTGCCCATCCTTCAGCAGGCCGATTTTCTGCCCGATTCTGGATCGCAACTCCCCTCGTGAGTTCCGCGCCCTGGCGTGGAGCAGGTTGTAGGACTTCAGAAGGCGTCCCTCCTTGTATAAGCTCAGGAGCTTGCGGGACACGTCTATCTTGATGTTGAATTTCAAGGGCAGCAGTACCAGTTCGTCTCCGGGGTAGAGCTTGTCCATCCTCTGCAGACCGTTCATATGCATGATGCAATCCAGGGTGGTCTCGTGCTTGGCCGCTATCCTGGTGAAGTTGTCTCCCGACTTCACCTCATACATCGTCTTCCCCTCCATCACTTCGGTGGAGAGCAGATCGTCGAGATTCAACTCTCCCAGAATCCGGCGGGCCTCGCCTGCCGAGGCCGAAGACGGGTAGACTCCCACCAGAAATTCAAGTTTCTCACGCGCGTTCTCGAACTGACCGGTTGCCAGCAACTCCCTTGCCCGCTCGAATGCAATCTCTCCAGGTTCCACTGACGGGACACTCTCCAGGGTCTCGGAGTTTTTCCGCAACTGCGGCTCGGCGCTCTCCCTCTTCAGTCGTTCAACCAGCGCCACAGTCGCGCCCAGCACCCCCAGCACCAGCAGAGCGGCAAAAACCTTGATGAGGGACATCATAATCTGCAGTGCACTAGTGTCCTGGGGGGGCATTCACAGGACTAATCGTCTTCATCATCTGGCAAACTGTCTGACAGGGCCCTAAAGCAAGCCCTTGCGCTTGAAATCGAACCTATTGATCTCCGAACTCTTGTCCACGATCTCGAAGATGAAGCGCAGGAGGCTGATCTCCCACGCGTCGTCTACGCCTTCAATCACGACCTGCATCGGGTTGCCCATCCGCCGGGCGTCATCAAGCACCCGCTCCCGCACCGCCTCCAGGGAGTCGTGCAGCAACTCCTCCCGGACCTCCCCGCGCTTGAACTGGTAATTCAGGAAGGCGATCTTCAGTCCGTGCTCGTGAAGCCACTGATGGAATCTCTCTGCATCGTCACCGAACCCCTCGAACTCGATTCCGTTATAAGCCTCAGGCTTGATGATGGTCGGCTGATTGGCCTCTACCTCCCCACTCCGGATTCGGACCTGTCCCACCGAGTCCATCAATTCGCTCAGGAGAAGGAACTCGAAACGCGTGTTCCCGAAGGTGTCAATCCGGCGGTCCGGTTCATACAGCACGCTGGTCGTCTCCAGCGCGTATTGGATATCATCGGGGGAATACATTCTCCGCCTTCATCATCGCCTACCATGCCCCCCCTGACAACGAAAAGGGCAGGTCCTTATGGACCCACCCCACACCTTGGATAATAGGCGCAACTTGCTCAGGAGGAGGGCTTATCCACGTAATCGATAATATCGCCAACCGCAACCAGCTTCTCGGCCTGATCGTCCGGAACCTCAATCCCGAACTCCTCCTCGACGGCCATCACCAATTCCACCGCATCGAGGGAATCTGCTCCCAGATCCTCAATCATTTTCGACTCCCGGGTCACCTGATCGGCGTTTACTCCGAGCTGTTCCACTATGATACCCCTGACCTTCTCTTCGCTTGATTCTGACATGTATCCGTCGCAATTGGTTGCTTGTTTCTGGCTTAGCCCTCCTTGACGCACTTGGCAACTCTGAAAATCTACTCCTTCGGACCGTTCTCCCCTGGCCCCTCCTCCCCTCCGGCCTCTCCGGCCTCTTCCGCCCCACTCTCCACCTCGTCCTCTTTCGACTCGACCAACTCGATCAACTCGCCTTTGAAATTGTCGCGAATGCGCTGGAAGAGAGCTTCCGCAGGGGCCCCCTCCTCCTGTTTGAATTGTCCGTAGACCATCCCGTCCACCTTCGATTTCCTGAGCGCGCTCTCCTCCGGGGCCCCTTCCTCCCGATAGAAAAGGTAAGCCAACCCCTTGGTTCCCCACTTCCGCACATCAATCCTGCGCACCGAACTGAAGGGAATCCTCGCACCGTCCGGCGCGTAGTAGGCTTCCCCGTCCACTTTCATCGTACGCCGCAAAGTCCGGATCAGAAAAAATCCCGTGATCAACAGGAGAACTCCACTCCCGATTCCGTAATACAGCTGCTCCTGGATCTTGGCTGCCTCATAGCTCTTCTTTGGAATGGAAGAACTCCAACCCCTCTCATCGGTGTACTTCGTCCACAAGGGGGGAATCGCCTTTTTTCCCTCTTCCTCCAGGGCCTTCCTGTAGCCAGCATAGTCGTTCAGGACAGCCGGCCACCGGATGGAGGAATCTACTCCTGGTGGCAGTATGCCTTCACCATCCGGAAAACCTATCACCTGCGCCTGCGCGAATGCCTCCCACTCCTCCGCACCACCTTTCTTGTCCTCGTGTTCGGCAAACTTCGTCTTGGCCTCCTCGAAGGCCTTGAAGGTGTAATAGATCTCGTTTTTTTTCGGCCAACCGACCTTCCAGTCCTTCAGAAACAGCACCAGGAACACCCCGAACATCAGGACCATGGCCCCGGCCCTGAGATAGAACCATCTGGTGGGACGGCACTCAATGGTCTCCACTTCACTCATTGCCGCTGCGAAGGTGCCGCTCCCGCCCCACTTGATCAAGCGTTCAATCCCCTGCCATGCGCATTTCCATGTTATTTTCCTGCTATCCTGTCCCTTCTCCCCATCAGCGGGTCCGGGTAAGCGCCTCTTCCCCGCCCTTCGCTCCCCCGTGAAAGGGTGAGTTCCAGTTCCCGGTTTCTTCAGAAGCCCCCCCAGTTTCTTCAGAAGCCCCCCACCCCCCCTTTTCCCCTTTGACATTCCCCTCCGCAAATCCGACCTCTCCTGTCCGTGAGCTTCGCAGCCTGCTTCGCAGACCCGGATCGACCGCTTTCTCCGCTCCTGCGGCGATTTGCGTCCCTTCTGACTCCTCTTCCCCCGGACGAACTGGAATCCCGGGCACGGAAAAGCTCGGCGCTCTCCCGGCGTCATTTCGGACGCACGATGCGCCTCTTTGCACCGCTCTACCTTTCCAACGAGTGTGTAAACAACTGCAGCTACTGCGGATTCTCACGCGACAATCCCATCCTGCGGACAACCCTCACCCTGGATCAGATCGCCACCGAAGCCCGGCACCTCCACTCGCTCGGATTCCGCAACCTCCTCCTCGTGGCCGGCGAGCATCCCGGGTTCGTCTCGGAGGGTTACCTGCAGGATTGCCTGCGCCTCCTCTCCCCCTCTGTTCCCACCCTCGGGATCGAGGTCGGACCCATGGAGGACGGACAATATGCGGAACTGGTCTCCTGCGGAGCGGAAGGCCTGGTCGTTTACCAGGAAACCTATCACCGGGAAACCTACCAACGCCTCCATACCGCCGGGCCCAAGAAGGCATTCGACTGGCGCCTCGACTGCCCAGAGCGTGCCTATGCCGGCGGTTTCCGGCGCATTGGAATCGGGGCCCTCTTCGGCCTCGCCGACTGGCGCACCGAAGCCCTCTCTCTCGCCGCCCATCTCGAATACCTCTACAAGCACTGCTGGAAGGCACAATTCACCATCTCCTTCCCACGACTGCGGCCCCACGCCGGAAATCACCGACACCAGGCCGACCCCGGTCTCACCCTCACCGATCGTCAACTCGTTCAACTCATCTGCGCCTTCCGTCTCACCTTTCCCCAGGTCGGCATCGTCCTCTCCACCCGGGAACCAGCCACCCTCCGTGACCGCCTCTTTCCCCTCGGGGTCACGCACGTTTCCGCCGGTTCCCACACCGAACCGGGCGGCTACACCGGCGCAGGCGCAGAAGACCTTCACCACACCATCAGGGGAAGACGGGTTGAGCTTGATCCCACCGGACAAGCGACCGGTTGCTCCCAGGCCCGGGCCACTCCACAGTTTGAAATAGACGACGAACGTCCGGCCGGTACCGTCGCTGCTCAACTCCGCAGCGAGGGTTTCGATCCAGTCTGGAAAGACTGGGACCGTGAAATCCTTGCGCCTGCCCCGGCCTGATCCTCCCCCCCTTCGAGATGCAGATTATCCTCAACGGCAGGGCACACGCACTCGAATGCGAAACCACCGTCGCCGATCTCCTCAAGTCTCTGGACCTCGCCCACAAACCCGTGGTGACAGAACTGGATGGCCAGGCTCTGCCCCGTGGCGATCACAACTCCACCGCCCTCTCGGAGGGAGCCCGGGTGGAAATCATCGTCCTCGCCGCCGGCGGCTAGACCATCACCACAGGAATTCCTGGTTCCACCTGCAGACGGTCCATCATCACGGAATCCGGCATTTTTAATCCTGGTTCCGCCACTTCTCCACGCCCCCTAACCGGGCCTTTACCGAATCCACTGCTTCATCCTTCTCCGGATTCTTCAGGGATTCGGCCAGGGCAAGCCATTCCTGGTGCAGGGAATCATAGTTTGTCAGCCCAAGGAGAAACTCGTGTCCCGGGAAAAAGCTCTCTTCCCTCACCTGCTCCTCCGCCTTCACCAACCGCACCGCCAGTTTCGCCGACCATTCGTAGTCCTCCAGGTCCTCCGCCACCAACATCCCTGCCAACAGGCAGAAGGGATACTCCTGGACCACCCAGCCACTCGGCGCCCGGTAATCCTCCATTTCCTTTGCCAGGGCCGGAAAGACATCCAGCAAAATGGATGTCAATCCATGGTCCGTCATCGCCCGCGCCGACTGCACCAGGGAACAGCAGACATAATTGACGATCACCACCGGGTCGAGGCCCGGTTCCTTGAGAAGAAAATTCGCCGCCACCGCCCCGCAAAACAATTTGAAGCGCACAAAACGGTCCTCCTGCGACGATTGCTCCGGACTCCCCCGCTGGGCGATCCCGAAGATCTCGAACCATTCCGGATCAACCACTTCAGGGATCTCCTTCCGGGAGCGCACTCCGCTGCACAGATCCACGTAACTCATGTCACCCGGATCCTCGGGACAGAAGACCCGGAAGTCCTCATCCCTCACTTCGCCACACGCGAACTCAAAGAGATCATCAAGCCTGGACTTCACTGCATCACGATTCTGGAATTTCCCTCCGGAAGAGGAAGGTTAATTTAACCTTCCCCACCACTATCAATTGGCTCCCGGCGTGAGATTCGCCAGCATCTGCTCCCACCAGTTCTTCCCCCGTTCCTCCGGGGCCAGGACCTGCAACTTCTCGGTCATGGCCTTGAACTCCACCCGTCCGGTCCGCCCCCACAACTCGCCGTCCACCTCCACGGGAACCTCCCGGTCACATTCCACGGTAAGGCCGGAAGTCTGATAATACTCCACCACCTTGCCATCCGCCTCGAAACCTCCCCGCGCCACCGTCCCCAGCGACCCCAGGGCCGCCTTGTAACCAGCTTTCTTATAGACCAGGACATCCAGGAGATCGTCTGCGTTGTCCGCCTTCCCGAAAAGGCGTAACTGCCCCCCATAGAGCGCCCCGTTGCCCAGCAGGACACAAGCCCCCTCCACGATATGTCCCTCGTCAAAATAAACCTTCATCCGTGGAGGCTCGGATCCCAGCACCCTGACCGCCGAGAGAATATACGCCAGCGGTCCCAGTCGCCGCTTCGCTTCGCTCGTGGTCTCCTCAATGACCTGCGCATCGAAGCCCACTCCCGCCATCTGCACGAAGGGCGTACCCTCCACCTCAAAGAGATCCACTTCCTTCACATGCCCCGCATCGATCACCTCGAGCGCTTCCGCCAGATGCCCGAAGGGGATGTTCAGTTCACGCGCAAAGACATTCATTGTTCCCGTGGGAAGGATTCCCAGCACAGTCTCTGAACCGCTCAACCCCCCCACCACGGCATTGAGCGTGCCGTCTCCACCCGCCGCCACCACGACAGCCTCTCCTGCCTCGGAAAAACGCCGGGCCAGTTCCGCCGCCTCCTCCGCACTGTTGGTGGCATAAATCGCAAATCGCGTCGCATGCTCCATCACGAAGTGCCGCGCCCGCCGCGCCCGCTCACTTCGAGCCCTCGGATTCAGGATCAGGGGATACCTTGCCACCGTGCTCACGCTCCATATTTCCCACAATCCCGCCCCTTAACCAATTCCCAACTTGTCTCCCACTCAATTCCCTGCCTCGCCACCGCGTAATCAGGACTAAAACTCCCTCCTCTCGATCAAGTCCCGCACGGCAGGACCCCGAATCGTTCCAACTCGCCCGCCACCCGTGCCATCGGCAAACCCACCACGTTGTCACAGGATCCCTCCACCTTATCCACCAGCATCTTCCCGTGCTCCTGGATGGCGTAGGCCCCTGCCTTGTCGATCACGTTAACCCGCTGCGTGTAGTCCTTGATGACATCTTTCCCGAATCTCTGGAATCGCACCCAGGACACCTCAAAGAAGACACGCTCCTCCGTTCCGCAACGCACACACACGCCGGTGCACACTTCGTGCACCCGCCCTGACAACCGCTCCAACATGCACGCCGCCTCCACGATATCACGTGGTTTCCCCATGACTTCTCCTCCCAACCCCACAAGCGTGTCAGCCCCTAACACAACAGCCTCGGGATGCTGCAGCGAGACCTCCCTGGCCTTCAATGCGGCATTGGCCACACAAAGTTTCCGAAAGGGATACTTCCCCGGTGGCCACTCCTCCACCTCGGCCGGTTCCACTTTGAATTCGTATCCGGCTTTCGACAGCAAGTCACTCCGACGCGGAGATCCGGACGCCAGGATGAATCGCACCATGTGCTCCTCAACTCGCGGCAATCGCGTAGATCAGAATCAACAGAACCAAGGTCGCCACACCCACTGACACAATCAGGGTCTTCATCGTGATCCCCCTGAGCATATCCCCCCCACTCACTGTATCCTCCCTGCGCGGATCTGCCTCCACGAACATCCTGCGGACTTCCGCCTCCCCCAACTCAGACCCCGGTTTCCTGGGATGCACATCTGAATCAGGGTCATTTTCGCCCGACAACTTCGATGGCACCCCTTCCGTGCTCTTCGACGCCCTCTCCTTCTTCGGGTCTTGAGGTGGCAGTTTCTCCTCCGCCACAGACAGGCGAACCACTTTCTGCTTGCTCTTCCCGCTCGGCATCATGGGCATGTTGAGACGGTGGAGTGCCACCTGACTTCCGCAATCTGGACACGAACCCCGGGTCGCCGTTCGCGACATCATGAACCAGGTCCCGCACTTCCAACACTTCACGCGTTCAGTTGGGTCGGGTTGGGACTTCATTTCGCCCATCGGCCGCACACGTATACCCATCAAATTTTTTCTATTTGGTGACTATCAACCTGTCAACACATGGACCTGTTACTTATTCACAGTTCATAAACATTCTCTTCATACCGGATGGAACCACCCCACGGCGGAATCCGTGAACAGTCATAATTCCGGAATCTCAAGCAGGATCCGCCCATCTAGCTCTTCCGTGTTTTCCCTTGCCATCCTCCTCCTTCTGAATACTGTTCATTAGAACATGACAGAGCGGAGCCCTGCTGCCATTCGAAGCCGGAAGTCCACCCTCCCGGCTCTACGCCAGCAATTGCGGGAAAAATTCCCCAAAGCGCACCGGGAGAGTGACTCCCCCTCTCCAGTTCCTTCCTCCCCCCGCCTTCCCCCCTTTCCCGCCGGAGCCCTTTCCGAACTCACCCCTGTTCACCCCGCTTCCGGTCTCTCCCTCATCCTTGCCGAACTTCTGCAAGAAGAGCGCCAGGAATCACCTCTTTCTACCACTGCCTCCCATCCCCCGCCTGCCAGCAGAAAGCTCCTCGCCCTCATCGATGGCCGGGACTCCTTTGATCCTGCTTCCTACAGCGTGGATTCCTGCTCCCGTCTGCTCTGGATTCGCTGTCGGGATGGCGATGAGTCCCTGCGCTGCTGCGATCTCCTTCTGCACGACGGCAGTCTCCCGCTGCTCATCCTCGACCTTCTCCTCAACCCTCTCGAGGAACTTCGCCGCATCCCCAGTTCGTCCTGGTACCGCCTCCGCAATCTCGCCAGGCAGTCCGGGGTATCCCTCCTCATCTTTACTCCCAGACACCTCATCCCCTGCGCCACCCTTCAACTCACCTTCAATTCCGCCTTCACTCTCGCTGATCTCGAACGCGATCGGGATGATCTGAAGCCCATCTGTGACCAGAAAGAGGCTGCTGTTCGGAGCTCCTGAGGGAAACCGACAACCAGGGAACTTTTCCCAACCTCTCGACTCCACTTGTACTCCTCCCTTCACATCCCCTCCTTTCCTCTCTCTGTCCTTCTCCGTGACAGTCCCGGGAGCACCGCCGAACCAACAGCCCTTGTCAGCTCGACGACTGATCCTTCTTCCGGAACCTCCTCCACCCGTGCCACACCTCTTCTTCTCGCCGTCAACACTGCCGCCACCCGCCACCGCATCGCCCCCGGCCTCACCGTCACCCGTGCTCTCGCACGCTGCCCCCAACTCATTCTTCTCGCCCCTGATCCCTCCCTCGAACACCTCCATCAGAATGCTCTCCGGGAATACGTCTCTTCTCTCGGACCCGATTTTGAAGAGGCCGCCCCCGGCTCCTTTCTGCTCGATCTCCTCTCCCTTCCCCACGCCCTCACCTCCCCCCTCGACTGGATCGAACAAGCCCTCCGCAAGGCCACTCCACTTCACCTTCCTCTCCATCTCGCCATCGCTCCCACTCCAGATCTCGCCCTCCTTGCCGGGCGCAGCCGGGCCCTGCGCTCCACTCTCACCTTCCATCCGGAACCGGTGTTCAACAATGCGCAGCATTCCGTCTTCAGCATTCAGGCCCTTGCCGGGCTGCCTCTCTCTTCTCTCCAAACCGACCACGGCAAACTGACCACGGACCCGGAACTCCTCCATCTCTGGGGCATCGACACCCTGGGAGCCCTCGCCGCCCTTCCCCGCCAGGGACTCGCAGAGCGACTCGGTCCCGGCGCAACCCGCCTCCACGACATTCTGCACGGCAAATACCACCGTCTCCTCAACCTGCACCGCCCACCACAACAGTTCACCATCACCCGCGAACTTGAACACCCCCTCGAGACCCTCGAACCGCTCCTCTTCCTCCTGCGCCGCGGTCTCGACACCCTCTGCTCCCGCCTTCGCTCCTCCCAGCGTGCCACCATCTCCACCAGACTCACCCTCACCTTCGCCGACGGAAACCTGCACTTGCGCGAACTACGCCTGCCCGAACCCACCTGCACCCCCTCCACCCTTCTTCGCCTTCTCCACACCCACCTGGACACCGTCCGCGCACCCGCTCCCGTCGTGGCCTGGTCCCTCCTGCTCACTCCCGCCTTGCCCGGCGAAGCTCAACACCACCTCTTCGATCGCTCCCTGCGGGACCCTCACAAGTTCGCCGATACCCTCGCACGCCTGGAAGCCCTTCTCGGCCCTGGTCGACTCGGCACTCCCCGCCCCATCAACACTCATCAACCGGATTCGTTCCAAATGGAAGACCCCCTGTGCAATCGGACATCCAGGATCGCGGGCAAAAAAACCGGAAAGGCGCAACTTCCGATCTTTGACCACGACAGCATCCCGACAGCCCTGCCGCTGAAACGCTGCCGCCCCGCCCTTCCTGTTCATGTTGCCTGTGAACCCGACGACCACTTCCCCCGTCCCCTCGCCCTCCTGAGCGGACCGCACCGTGGTTCCATTGCCGCTCTTCACGGTCCCTTTCCTCTCTCGGGCCACTGGTGGAATCCCACCGAACGCTGGCAACGTATCGAATGGGATCTTCAACTCGCCAACCAGACCCTCCTCCGTCTCGCCTGCCAGCCTCCTGGAAACTGGTTCCTTGAGGGCATCTACGAATGAAGTCCGCCTGATCCCGGAAGGAGCCAGCCGAAGACAGAGCCTCCCGATCCTTGACCGCATTTGTTCACCGAACTCCACGCCCGCTCCTCCTTCTCCTTCCTTCGGGGCGCCAGTCAACCGGAGGATCTTGTCCGCCGTGCAGCGGAACTTGGCTACCAAACCATCGCTCTCCTCGACCATATGGGAGTCCAGGGATCCGCCCGGGCCCACTTTGCCGCTCAACAACACGGCCTCCGCTCCCTTGTGGGAGCCACCGCTGAATTGCCGGATCCTCAATCTCAAATCGCACATCTTGGAATTCCTCTCCTCGTCAAGAACCGCACCGGCTACCAGAACCTCTGTCGACTCCTTACGGATCTGCATTGTGCCGACAGTGCAAGCAGCTCGGCGGCATCACCGTCGCAGGACACAGAATCCGGAACCGAAACTTCCCTCCCTTCCGGATTTTGCCCTCAAACCAAAGGCCTGGTTGCCCTCCTGACCCCGGAATCCCTCCCTCATTCCACAAAAACCAGCCTCCTCGAAACCGCCATCTGGCTCCGCGACACCTTCGGACCGGAAAACCTCTATCTCACCCTCACCCGGCACCATGTCCGCGGTGAGGAACGACGCAACCGCCTCCTGATCGATCTCGCCGCTCACCTCAAACTCCCCCTCCTCGCATCCAACGCCCCGCTTTTCGCCCGCCGCCGCGACCGCCTCCTCGCTGACGCCTTCACCTGCCTGCGCCACCACACCACCCTCGACCAGGCGGGCACCCTCCTGGAAGCCAACCCGGAGCGCCACCTCAAGTCCCCCTCACAGGTCTCCTCCCTCTTCCAGGATCACCCCGAAGCTCTCCACAACACCCAGCGCCTCGCCGATCGCCTTGAGTTCACCCTCGAAAACCTGGACTACAGGTTCCCCTCCTATCATGAAAACGGACACCCGCTCCCTCCCGGGAAAGAAGCCGGTCTTCTTCGTGAACTCACCTTCCGCGGAGCCCGTCAACGTTATGGTAAAGTCGGATCCAGGATCCGCCGGCAACTTGAGCATGAACTGGCGCTCATCATCCGGCTCGGTTTCTCAGGCTACTTCCTCATCGTCTGGGAACTGGTCCAGTTTGCCAGGTCCCAGGGCATTCTCTGCCAGGGACGTGGCTCGGCCGCCAACTCTGCAGTTTGCTACTGCCTTGAAATCACCGCCTGTGACCCCATCAGCAGCGATCTCCTCTTCGAGCGTTTCCTCTCCGAAAACCGTAAGTCCTGGCCGGATATCGACATAGACTTTCCTTCCGGTGAACGGCGCGAAGCCGTCATCCAGCATGTCTACCGGAAATACGCCCCCCGCGGGGCGGCCATGACCGCCAACGTCATCACCTACCGGCCGCGATCTGCATTCCGCGAGATGTCCAGGATCCTTGGCTTCCCCGACTCCATCGCTGATCGCTTCTCCGACCTCTCCTCCTCTTCCGGAATCCACCGCGAACACAATGGCAAACCACAACCTTCCGGACTGGATATTGAAGATCCTGAATCAGGTGCACCCCTGGCCGGGCCCTCCATGGACAGCTGCTATCCGAAGAACAAGGTCGAACATCTCGAGGAAACCTTCGCCCAATCCGGCGTCCCTCCCGGCCACCCCCGCTTCAAGTCACTCCTCCACCTTTACCATGAGGTCCTCTCCTTCCCCCGTCACCTCGGTCAGCACTCGGGTGGAATGATCATCTGCGATAACGGACTCGATTCCATTGTTCCGCTGCAACCGGCCGCCATGCCCAACCGCACCATCGCGCAATGGGACAAGGACGATTGTGAAGACCTCGGCATCGTGAAAGTCGACCTCCTTGGCCTGGGCATGCTCGCCGCCATGGAAGACAGCCTCCGCATCTGTCACCAGCGCGGCAAGAGCATCGACCTCACCCGCATTCCCCATGACGACCCGGCCACCTTCGACCTCCTCTGCCGCGCCGACACGGTGGGCACCTTCCAGGTCGAGTCCCGCGCCCAGATGGCCACCCTGCCCATCATGCGACCGAAGAACTTCTACGATCTCGTTATCGAGGTGGCTCTCATCCGTCCCGGCCCAATCGTGGGCGATCTCGTGCACCCCTATCTCAACCGCCGCAACGGTCGCGAACCGGTCGACTGCATCCATCCGGACTTCCAACCCGTTCTGGAACGCACCCTCGGTGTTCCTCTCTTCCAGGAACAGGTCCTTCGCATGGCCATGATCATCGCGGGTTTTGATGGCGCTGAGGCTGACGAACTGCGCCGCGCCATGGCCTTCAAGCGCTCTGACCAACGCATGGAGAACATCTCCAGGAAGCTGATCCTCCGCATGTCCGAGCGCAATATTGACATCACAGTCCAGAAAAAGGTGGTCAAGTCCATCGGTTCCTTTGCCCTCTACGGCTTCCCCGAAAGTCATTCCATCTCCTTTGCCCTCATTGCCTACGCATCCTGCTGGCTTAAGGCCCACCATCCTGCCGAGTTCTTTGCCGGTCTCATCAACAATCAACCGTTGGGATTCTACTCGGTGGCCACTCTCCTCCGTGACGCCCGCAGGCATGGCATCCGGGCCAGACCAGTCTCCGTTCTCCATTCTGCCGGAGAAACCCTCGTCCTCGACGACCAGACCCTCCGCCTCGGCCTCCAACGCCTCAAAAACCTCTCCACCGCCACCACCGGACGCCTCGTGGACACCCGCTCCCATGCCCAGTTCACCAGTCTTCCCGACTTCCTCCGCCGCGTGCAACCCAATCGAAAGGAGCGTCGTCTCCTCGCCGCCGCCGGAGCCCTCAATGATCTCCCCGAAGTAGAACACCGACGGGACGGCCTCTGGCAGGTGGAGATGGACCCGCAGGAAGATCTCTTCGACCGCTCCAGGGTATCGGCCGAAACCCACCCCGCGAAAGATCCATCTGCCTGCACCCCCCCACAGGACAACCGGCAATCCGCAACCCCTCTCATCCGCATGACCGCCCTGGAAAGGCTCTCCTCAGACTACGCTACTCAGGGCCACACAACGGGACCCCACCCCATGTCCCTGCTCCGCAAGGCCTGGGCAGTGGAAAACCAACGACCCTCAGCAAAAGCATCACCCGGCATTCCGCCTTCGAGCTTCCGGAACGGGACTCTTCTCAGAGCCTCCGATTTTCCCACCATCCCTCACGGTCAGCAGATCACATGTGCCGGTCTCGTCATCTGCCGGCAGCGGCCCGGCACAGCCAAGGGGCATTGCTTCATCTCTCTCGAAGATGAAACCGGCATTGCCAACCTTTTCATTCCCCGCGACACATTCCACCATTACCAACCCGTCATCACCACTGAACGCTTTCTCCTCTGCCATGGGCGCATGCAGACCGGTGAAGGCAACCTCCACACTCTCTACACCACTGCAGTGGAGCCTTTGTCATTTCCTTCTGACCTCCATACTCACAGCCACGACTTTCATTAACCCCGGAAACATCCGGATTCGCCCCTGCGGTCGGGCATGCAACCCGGATCTCTTCAACAAATCCCATCGCCGCAACCTTCATTGCCCGTTCCGCTCCGGGGGGCGCTGGAGCCAGCTGTCGGACTCGAACCGACAACCGCTCGATTACAAGTCGAGAGCTCTACCAATTGAAGCTAAGCTGGCTGACCTTGCGGCAGGGGCAGTATGCCCGATTCCAGACCGGCGGCAAGTCGGAGGTGGAGCCCCCTGAGCCCCTGGGCTAGAATCGCCTCATGACAATCGGAGTTCCAAAAGAAGTGAAATCACAAGAGCACCGCGTGGGCATGATTCCAGCCTCGGCGGGTGAGCTAGTGAAGCGCGGGCACCGGGTGGTGGTAGAGACGGGTGCCGGCACGGACTCCAGCTATCTCAATGCGGAGTATGAGGCCGCAGGGGCAGAGATTGCTCCCACCGCCACCGCCGTTTTCCAGGAGGCTGAACTCATCGTGAAAGTGAAAGAGCCGCAACCCGCTGAAGTGGCATTGCTTGGAGAAAAACACACGCTTTTCACTTACCTGCACCTTGCCGCCGACAAGGGCCTTACCGAGGCTCTCACCGCCAGCGGGTGCACCGCGATCGCCTACGAAACCCTCGAGGTCGCCGGCCGTCTACCCCTCCTTGAACCCATGAGCGAACTTGCCGGTCGGATGGCTGCGATTGTTGGTTCCTACCATCTCGCCAATCACCGGGGCGGTCGGGGCATCCTCCTCGGCGGCGTTCCCGGAGTCGCTCCCGGACGCGTCATGGTGATCGGCGGCGGAACCGCGGGGGTGAACGCCGCCCGGGTCGCCACCGGAATCGGCGCCGATGTCACGATCGTGGAGGTGGACGTGGAGCGCATGCGCTTCCTCGACATCGCCCTGCAGGAGGCGCACACCCTCTACTCTACTGAGGCCAACATCGCGTCCCTGCTCCCGCGGATCGACCTCATCATCGGCGCAGTGCTCATTCCGGGGGCCGCTGCGCCAAAGTTGATTACCCGGGAGATGCTGCAACAGATGGCCCCGGGAAGTGTCCTGGTGGATATCGCCATCGATCAGGGCGGCTGTTCCGAGACAAGCCGCCCCACCACCCACGATGATCCCACCTATTTCGAGGAAGGCATCCTTCACTACTGCGTGGCCAACATGCCCGGCGCCTATTCCCGCACAGCCACCCAGGCACTCAGTAATGTGACCACGCGGTGGATCACGCTTCTGGCGGACAAAACCCTGCCGAACGCCTGCCGTGCCCAGCCCGAGTTGCTGTCGGGAATCAACTGCACCATGGGCAAGCTCACTTGTAGCCCGGTCGGCGAGGCACACAGTCTCTCGGCAGTCAATCCCGCTGAGGTTCTGGAGTTACACTAGAGGACCCTGAGCAGCCTCCTGCGTCTCAAGCCCGGAGACTGCAGCGTCCTCGCAACCAAGTGCAAACCGGTGTTGATCCTGCTACTACCGCGGATCCGGTTCCAACGGAGTGGCTCCGATTCCACCCTTCATGCGAAGATGAGGCCAGATCATGAGAGTAGCGACGAAGATGCAGATCACTCCCGCCCCACCGACCCAACGTGGTCCCAATATTGCAATCATCGGAAATGCTACAAAGGGCGCAATGACCCCACGCACACCACAGAAGAAGGTGTGCACGCTCATGTATTCAGCGACCTGCTCGGCCTTGGCGAACTTCGTGACCCAGAGACTCCAGGCAATATTGCCCCCGGCCCGGCCAATCCCGTGCAGGGAGATCCCGATGCAGAGAGCCCACACCTCGTGGACGAAGAAATAAAAGAAGATTCCGCCTATGAAAAAAAGATTCAGGATCATGCGCACCCCGAAGAAATTAGCGCGGTCAAATATGATTCCCCAGGCCACTACGGTAATGAGGAACATGATCTCAGGAAGAGAACCGGTGATGAACGCGATGGTGAATTCAGTGAGTCGATAGCCGTATTCCGGATTGGAGACATACTCCACAAAGATGGACCAGCAGAGCAGGTTTCCAAACCCCAGGATCATCCAGGAAGTGAGCATGGATCGAAAAATGCGGTCCTCTCGCACGTGTTCGAGGGCGCCAAAAAGCCGAATCTGGTTGGCTCGTTGCAGATGAACCCGTTCCATGGCCAGGACGCACCCGGCCATGAGGCAACAGCAGAGGGAATAGATCAGGAGAATCCAGCGGAAATCGTCCAGGTTATTCTCCAACACCTTGCCGAATACTGCGGCCACGACGAGGGCGGAGGACTTGCGCACCACGGCGGTAGAGGCAAACAGGCGACCACGGGAACGATCGGGATAATGCTTTCGGTAGATCTGCGACATGAGCGGGATGCTCAACGTAATGCAGAGCAGTGCCCCCACCATGGAGGGCAGGAAGACCCCCATTGTCTTTCCCCCAAGAGCTGCGATCAGGAGCCCGCCTGCTGACATGAACCAGAGCAACGCCGTTCCCGCATTCACCGAGATTCCCGTCCTCCGCACCAGTTGGACCGGGAAAAGGCTGAGAAGGAGGCCGCAACTGGAGGCTGCCACCAAAGTGGCTTTCTGCCAGGCCTCCGCATGGAAAACGCGCACCGCGATCAGGACCAGGAAGGTCATCGCCAGCGTCTCCACGCAACCGCCCGGCCAGGCTCGCAGGTTATCGAACAGAAACGTTCGCCTCGCGGGATTCTCAGAGGGAGCGATTGGCATCCGGAAGGGTTCTAACTGTCCTGGAGGCCCGTGGCGAGCAACCAAAGGAAGAGAACCGTCGTGAGCAGCGCAGCCGCCCCTTCGGGGCGTGCCTCCAATCCAAGGATCCTGGCGCACTCATCGGTCAGTTCCCCAACCTGCGCACCATTACTCCTTCGACTACGGTGAGAAAAAGGACGACAAATCCCAGAAACCAGATCATCCAGACTCGCCTACCACAAAGAGCCCGGGCGGTTAACATGCCCACCCGGATGTGCCCCGGATTGAACTCCGTTCCTACCGGGAGGCTCCGCCTTCCGGAGCCGCTCCTTCCGGCAGGTTGGCGCCATCCGCCGCTTCCACCGCCTCCTTCAACTCCTGCTCGTCATCGCCTGATTCCCGTTTTTCCTTGCTGATGGCCACTGCGATCCATCGGAACTCATAGCTATTCTCGAGGAAGACCTTCAACATCATCATGATGGGCACCGCCAGAAACATCCCAACCGGCCCCCAGACCCAACCCCAGAACATCACGGACACAATGACAACCAGGGTCGAAAGCCCGAAGCGGCGCCCCATCATCATGGGTTCCACAAAATTTCCAAGGAAGGCGTTGATTGCGATGTAACCCACACCCACCGCCACCGCGCTGGGCCATCCCGTGAGGACCAGGGCAAGGATGGTGGGAGGAATACCTGCCACGATCGAACCCATGACGGGAATGTAGTTGAGGCCCCAGGCGAGAATCCCCCACAGAATGAAGAAATCCAGTCCCGCAGCCCAACAGAGGAAACCAGCAAGAAATCCAGTCGTCAGGCTCACAATAGTCTTAATGCCCAGAAAACGCTGGATGTCCTTCCCGGCAAAGAGCATGCGCTCAAAATTAGGTCCGCGGGCCTCCGCGATGAGGCTGAGGCGTCTCCCGAACATTCGAGCCTCCGTCAGCATGAAGACGGTGAAAAGAACCACAATGAAGGCTGCTCCAAGAAAGGCCGTGACTCGACCAACCACGTTGGTGCCGAGGTCGACGATATCCTCCACCTTGATGTTGCTGAGCTGCTGCGTGAGATCCTCGGTTACGTAAGTACGCACGTTCTTTCTGGCCTCCTCCTCAGAGATGTCAGACCACTTGACAATGGTATCGACCGCCCAATCCTCCGCCTGCTTGAGTTTCTGGGTGCTCTGCACCTGGTACTTGCTTTCCCACTTTTCCTGCAATTCCCCGATGAGGGCGACCCCGATCAGGACTACACCGGCGAGAAAGGCGAAATCTACCAGCACGGTGGCAATCACCGCAAGGACGCGCGGAACCTTATGTTTCCTGAGCCAGGCTGTGATGGGAAAACTGACTGTTGCGATAAACAACGCCAGAAGGAGAGGCGCAAAGAAGCTGCCTGCCGCCTTCAACCCGGCGATCACGATCACCACGCTGGCCAGGACAAGCAAAGTGCGAATCCCCGCGTCTAATTTTCGTCGTCCAGTCACGTAACCTGTCTACGGAGGCTGCTACCCAGCCCTCCGGAGCTACCTTAATCCAGGTTCGCCCCCTCCACAAAGAATTCATTTTGCCAAACCAAACTTTTTCAGCCCCCCAAGGTCCCCCGGGAACTCAGCCAGGCATCAACCAGGGCGCCCGACGCCAGATGAATCCCATACGAATTGAATCTCCCCGGAATGATTCGCCGACTCTTCGGCCAGTTTGGACTCATTTCGGAAGGGGGAATTACCCGCCTTCCGCATCCGGCGGGCTACAGGAAATTCTTGTTCACCCGAAGAGTTTCATCGCGAGTTGCATCGCCTTCCCGTGGGGCATGCTGGCAACCCTGTCCGACATTTTCGAGGCAAAGCTCACGAACTCCTCAAGTGACTGCATCTGATCATGAAAAGCGCGCCCTCCCGCGCTTTTGATCCCCTTGCTCTCGGCAAGGCAGTTCTGAAGCAGGTCGAGGGCAGGATCAATTTCCCGCCGTTTCCGCTCCTGCACGATCCTCCGGAAGATCTCCCAGACATCCAATTCCGCCTCAAAGTATTCCTTGCGGTCACCCTTTCGAGTCACAATACGGATCAAGCCCCAGCTCACCAGTTCCTTGAGATTGGTGTGGGCGTTTCCCCGGCTGATGGCCAATTCCGTCATCACCTCATCCGTGCTCATAGGCTCCGGATTAGTCATCAGGAGAGCATGGATCTGCGCCATCGTCCGATTAATACCCCACTTCGTGCCCATCACCCCCCACTGCTCGACAAAACGTTCCCGCGTCTCCTTGAGATTGGCACCCTCCACTTTCATCTATTTCAGAAATTATCGAAACTTCAGATCAGGTCAAGGGCAATGGGAGCAAATTTTCCACCATCCCACCTGGCAACCCTGCCTTAATCCAACATCCGCTAACCTCACCAATGGGCTTGCCGCAACCACACCGGGTCAACCTTCGCCCGGTGGATCATCCCTGCCGGCGGAATCCGGAGCCTGATCAGACATGGAAGCGGTCACTCCTCCACCGGTGGGATCCCCTTCCCCCCATCCGGACGCCTCACAAATACTTCCAGGACAACGATCAGGAGTCCACCCGCCAACATCAACCCGATCGCCGCCCAGGTGGTTCCCGCTCCCAAGTCCGGCAGGTGCCAGTTTTCAAATCCGATAATCTTCTCCTTCACCTCCCCGTCGCGAACAAACTCCTCCGGGACGGGATCCTTCCAGGGCCAGATGATGGCGAGCGACCCCGCCACGAACCCGGTGATGAGCGCCACCACAATATCGTGCCAGGTGTGGAACAGCCAGCTCAGTGCCCTCGCCAGCACCACCAAACCCGCTAACGCCCCTATCCCAAAGGGCACAAGGATCCTGAGACCGGCCCCGATCTCGCCACTGGTGAGGTCATTGACCGCGTCGATCATGATGAGCTTGTAGGTCCCCATCAGGAGCAGGACGAACGATCCACTCAACCCGGGGATGATCATGCTGCTCATCGCCACCACGCCGCAGAGCAGAAGATAGAAAACGTTACTGCTCCCTGAAACCGGGGTCATGAAGGCCATGGAAAGTGCAATTCCCGTTCCCACCAGGAGGGCGATGGCCGGACCGGCACCCCAGCGCCTGACCAGCTTGCCCACCGCAGGAAGGGAAGCAGCGATGAGTCCGAAGAAAAAGGCCCACACCATGACAGGATGGTGCTCGAATCCCCACTCCAGGATCCGCGCCATGGTGACAATGCTCACCGCCACTCCAACCCCCAGGGCTCCCAGAAAGCGCCCATCCACACGCTTCCAGGCCTCCCCGACCCTGAACCTGAACAGGAGACGGGCAGTGGTGCCGTCGAACTTCTTGATTGCTTCAATGAGTCGCTCGAAAATCCCGGTGATGAAGGCGATTGTCCCGCCGGACACCCCGGGAATCACATTGGCAGCCCCCATTGCGAATCCTTTCAGAAATCGGAAAATGTCATCCCTCATCTCGGTCTCTCATCTCTCACGCATTGGCAAACACGGATCACATCGGCCAGGCCGGTGCCCTCCTACAGCTCCAGCAGCAAGCTGGCGGGACTCTCCAGACAATCCTTGATCCTGATCAGAAACGTCACGGCCTCCTTTCCGTCCACCAGGCGATGATCGTAGCTGAGGGCGAGGTACATCATGGGCCGCACCTCGACCTTCCCGTCGATCGCCACGGGACGTTCCTGGATGGTGTGCATGCCCAGGATGCCACTCTGGGGCGGATTGAGAATAGGCGTACTGAGGAGGGATCCATAAATCCCTCCATTGGAGATGGTGAAAACCCCTCCCTGCAGATCTTCCAGCTGGATCTTTCCCTCCCGGGCTCGCTCGGAATAGCCGAGGATGTCCTTTTCGATCTCCGGGCAACCCTTCTTGTCAGCATCGCGCACCACCGGCACCACCAGGCCCTTCTCGGTCCCCACCGCAATCCCGATGTCGTAGAAGTGGTTCTCGATGATCTCGTCCCCCTCAATGCGCCCATTGAGAGAGGGCACCTCCTGCAGGGCCTGCACCACCGCCTTCACAAAAAGGGACATGAACCCCAGCTTTGTTCCATACTTCTCCATGAAACTCTCCTGCACGGTCTTGCGCAACTCGATCACCGCAGACATGTCGACCTCGTTGAAGGTCGTCAGAATGGCCGCCGTCTGCTGGGCATTGACAAGCTGAGTGGCGATTTTCCGTCGCAGGGAGCTGAGTCGACGGCGGGTGACGCGTCCATCCGAGAACGGTTCAAACTCTTCCCGCCCGGGAGACTCAGGGGCCACGTTGAAATCCGGCTTGAGCCGGGAGGACGCCTCCTCCCCAACCAACGAAGTAGACCGCAGGTCCGCAGCCGCAGAAGAGGCGGGATCTGAAGCTGCCACGGGCAAGGACGCTTCCACCGGCGCGGGAGAAACAGTATCCGGCGGGCTCGCCAACTCCGCTTCCTGGGCCTCGGGAGCGGAAGCCGCAACCTCCGTCGCAGGCACAGCGCCAACCGTCAGGGTTCCGATAACGGCTCCGATGGACACCTCCATCCCTTCCGGCGAGAGGATGTCGAGCACGCCGTCGGCTTCCGCATCAAGCTCCGCAGAGACCTTGTCGGTTTCGAGAGTAACCAGAGTCTCCCCCTCCCTGACTCCTTCCCCATCACGCTTGTGCCACTGCGCAATGGTAGCCGAGGCGATCGATTCGCCCGCGGCAGGGACTTTTATGGCAATGATCTCAGGCTCGTCATCGAGGGTCGTGAATCCGAAGGGCACCTCCGCATCCCCGGCCACGGTCGACCCGGCGGCGGCTTCGAGTTGTCGTTCCGGCTCAGGTTCCTCTTCTCCTGCCGATTCCGGGGCAACTGGAGGGTCTGCGGAGCTCATCTCCGCTCCTTCCACAATCTCTGCAATGACCGTTCCGATCGCGACCTCCTCGCCTTCCGGCACCACAATTCTGATGGTCCCTGCGACCTCCGATTCCAGCTCGGTGGACACCTTGTCGGTCTCAATGGTGGCCAGCAGGTCCCCCTTGCCGATCGTCTCACCCTCGGCCTTGTGCCATTGCCCGATAGTTGCCGAGTTGATGGACTCGCCGGCGGCGGGAATCTTGACTTCATGCGCCATGGGTGGAGTGATCGGTAGCGGTGAGGTGTTTCTTAGACGGAGAAGGCCTTCTCCACGAGCTTCTTCTGTTCCCGCAGGTGCATGGCCTTGGAACCTGCCGCCGGACTCGAGGCGCGGTTGCGACCCGCATAGCGCACGTGCTGTGATCCCACGCACTTTTCGAGGCGCGGCCAGACATAGGACCAGGCCCCCATGTTGAGAGGCTCCTCCTGACACCAGACGTATTTGGCGGCCTTCTCGAAGACCCCGATCGTCTCTTCAATCATTTCGCGGTGAAACGGATAGAGTTGCTCGATACGAATGATAGCGGCGTTGCCAATCTCCTGCTCTTTGCGGTATTGCAGCAGATCGTAGTAAATTTTTCCCGAGCAGAAAATGACACGCTCGATGTCATCGAACATCGATTCATTGACCTGGTAATCTGGCAGCACCTCCCGGAAGGATTCCCCTTCGAGAAACTCTTCCTCCTGGGAGACTGCCTCGGGCCGGGTGAGAAGACTCTTCGGGGTCATCAGCACCAGCGGCTTGAGAAACCCGCGATGCTTCTGGCGTCGCAGGACGTGGAAATACTGAGCGGGGGTAGTCGGGTTGGCCACCGTCATGTTCTTCTCCGCACAAAGCTGCAGGAATCGTTCCAGACGCGCACTGCTGTGCTCCGGTCCCATTCCCTCGTAGCCATGCGGCAGGAGCATCACCACGCTGCTGGGTGTCTGCCACTTGGATTCCGCGGAGGAGATGAACTGGTCGATGATCACCTGCGCCCCGTTGACAAAGTCTCCAAACTGGGCTTCCCACATGATGAGCATCTGGGGACAACCCAGCGAATACCCGTAGTCGAACCCAAGTACCGCAGCCTCGGAAAGCAGGCTGTTGTAGACACAGAACTTGGCCTGCTCCGGATCGATGTGGTGGAGCGGAATATGACGCTGCCGATTCTCGTAGTCGTAGAACACGGCGTGGCGTTGGCTGAAGGTTCCGCGGCGGCAATCCTGCCCGGAGAGTCGCACGGGGTAGCCTTCCTTCAGGAGCGCTCCCCAGGCCAGTGATTCCGAGAAGGCCCAGTCAAAGGGCCCTCCATTCTTGAGAGTCTCCACCCGCCGCGGCATGAAGCGCTTGGCCAGGGTCGGGTGCAGCTTGAAGCCCTGTGGCACCGTGGTGAGCACCTTTCCCACATGCTGTAGCAGTTCTCTGGATATGCCGGTGAAAACCGGGTCATGATTGAAAACCTCCTGAGTCTCGGCGGTCGACCCACTGAAAATACTCCGATTGCCTTCCTCCTCCAGACGCTTCATCTCGGCATACTCGGCCTCGAAACGGTTCCAGATCTCATCATGCTTCGCCTGGACCTCATCATGACTCATCACCCCACTCTTCACCAGTTGGGCTCCGTAGAGCTGGCCAATCGGCTCGCGGTCGGAGATCTGCCGGTAAATATGGGGCTGGGTGAAGGCGGCCTGATCGGTTTCATTATGGCCCTGGCGACGATAGCAGTACATGTCGATCACCACATCGCGCCCGAATCGCTGACGGAAGGCGAAGGCAAATTCCGCCGCCCAGATCAATTCCATGGGGCGCTCGCCATTCACATGCAGGATCGGCGCCTCAATCATCTTGGCCACATCGGTGGCGTAGGATGAAGACCGGGCATCAGACGGCATCGTGGTAAACCCGATCTGATTATTGATGATCACGTGGATGGTCCCTCCCGTCCGGTACCCCGGCAACTGGGAGAGGTTGAGAACCTCCGCCACCGAACCCTGTCCGGCAAAAGCCGCGTCGCCGTGGATAAGGAGCGGCAGAACCTGCTTGCGATCCGTCGTCACCCCGTCGTCACCGAGGATGCGCTGACGCGCGCGGGCCTTTCCTTCCACAACCGCGTTGACCGCCTCGAGGTGACTGGGATTGGCCGCAAGGCTGACCCGCACTTCACCGTCGGCAACCTTCCGCACGCTTTCGTAGCCGAGATGATACTTCACATCTCCATCGCCGGCCACCAGATCGGGCACATAATTGGGAGTGAACTCGTAAAGAATGGTCCGAAGCGACTTGCGCACAATCTGAGCAAGGACATTGAGACGCCCGCGGTGCGCCATTCCCATCGTCACTTCCTTGACTCCTGCTCCTGGCGAGAGTTCGATAATCTGGTTCAGGATAGCCATGAGACCCTCTCCGCCCTCCAGTGAAAAACGCTTTTCTCCGAGGAATTTCTTGCCGAGGAAGGACTCAAAAAGCTCGGCTTCCAGGAGCCAGCCCAGGGTCTTCTCCTGCAACTCCTGAGGCGCCTCGCCATGCATCACCCGCTCCTCGATTCGCTCGCGAATCCAGTTCCGCACCTCGGTGTTGTGAATATGCATGAATTCGAATCCTATCCAGCCGGAATAGGTCTCATCGAGTGCTTCCACCATCTCGTCCAACTTCATCTTCTCACCGTTACGGAAAAACTGAGTGGAGGCCTCACGCTCGCAATCGCCATCATTAAGGCCGAACTTCAGGAGTTCCAGACGGGGATTGCGAGGCGGGGACTTATCAAGCGGGTTAATGCGCGCCTGGGTGTGGCCAAGCGTGCGATAATTATACACCAGACTGACCACCCCGCCTCGGAAGGCCAGTTGCTCGGCGGTGAGTTCCACGGCGGGAACCCCGGGGGCGGATACCTCTGCAGGGGGAGATCCAGACCCGTTGCCCTCCGCCTCTCCCAGTTCCCTGAGTTGGGTGGCGCCCAGTGCGAAGCCCTCGAAAAACGCCGACCAGGTGGGCTCAAGCCCGGTGGGATCTTCAAGCCAGCGCTCATAATTCGCCTCAAGCAAATCAGCACTCATGCGTGCGGAAACGGAAGAATTCATTTGGCACAGACAGGCTGCAATCGCGGAGGCACGAGCGGGGTTTTCTTCCTTGGTGCCGGTAGCAATCCGCTTTAGTTAAGAGCACCTACTGAGAGAGTCAATCGCCCATGCGGTTCGGTTCTCGTCCCCGAGCAAAATGATCAAGGTTAACAACCTCACCAAGCGTTTTGGCCGCCATCTGGCGGTGGCCGGGGCCACCTTCGAAGTGGAACAGGGTCAAGTGGTCGGCTTCCTCGGACCAAACGGAGCCGGCAAGACCACCACCATCCGGATGCTCACCGGTTTTCTTCCGCCCACCAGCGGATCCGCCGCCATCGACAGCCTGGACGTGAGCCGCCACTCCGTGGAAGCTCGGCGCCAAATTGGCTACCTCCCGGAATCCGTCCCCCTTTACCGGGACATGCGGGTCCGTGAATATCTGCGGTTCCGCGGTCAGATTAAGGGACTTAAGGGCAAAGCCCTCCACGCTCGCATGGATGAGGTGCTTGAACGCTGCGGACTCCGGGAGGTCCGTCGTAAGATGATCAAGACTCTCTCCAAGGGCTTCCGCCAGCGCGTGGGCCTGGCCGACGCGCTCATCCACGATCCCCCCCTCCTCATTCTGGACGAACCTACCAATGGATTGGATCCGAACCAGATCCGCTCCATTCGTCATCTTATCAAACAACTCGGCAAGTCTCATACAATCCTTCTCTCCACCCATATCCTCACCGAGGTAGAAATGATCTGTGACAAAATCGTGATCATCGACGACGGCAAGATCCTTGCTTCCGACACCCCATCCAATCTGGTTTCCACCATGCGGGCGGCCGGTCGAATTTCCATCGAGATAAGGACCGACCCGGAAAAGGCCCGGGAAAGGATGACCGCCCTCGACCACGTCAAGAAAGTGAACTACGAACGCAGTCGGGACGACTGGGCAGAGTTCTCCGTCCTGGTGGAATCCGGAACCGACACCCGCGAGCGCCTCGCCAGACTGGCCCAGGACGAGGGATGGCCCCTCCGCAATCTCCATCGACATGACGCCACCCTGGAGGATGTATTCGTCGAACTGACGCGCAAGGATTGACATGACAAACCTCCTTATTCTCCTCCGCAAGGAGTTGCGCGGCTTCTTCCTGAGTCCCTTCGGCTGGATCATCCTCACCCTCGTGACCGTGATGCAGGGCTGGTCCATGTCCGGCGCGATGAAAGCGCTGCAGGACGCACCCATTCCGGAGAGCCTGGTCTACATTGTCTTCCACATGCCACAGTTCTGGTTCTATTTCCTTGTCATCTTCCCGCTCATCACCATGCGACTCTTTGCAGAGGAAGAACGGGCGGGCACCCTGGAAACCCTCCTCACCGCCCCGGTTCAGACCTGGCAACTCGTTCTGGGCAAGTACCTCGCCACGCTGTGCTTCTACCTCATCCTCTGGATTCCCGCCTTCATCCAGTTCCAGGTGTTCGGCATCCTCGCCGATGTGCCGCCACCCTTCAGCACAGGCTCACTTCTGGGAGCCTTTCTCCTGATCTTCCTGATGGGCACTCTCTTCATCGCGATTGGCAGTTTTGCTTCGGCGCTCACCTCCAGCCAGATCATCGCAGGAGCAGTCACAGTGGGACTCCTCTTCATTCATTACTTCCTCGGTTACATCACCGTAATCTATGGCGACCGTTTCCCCGCCGCTTCGCTCTTCCAGCACATTTCTTCCAGCGAACATCTCCGCTACTTCTCCAAGGGCCTGATCGATAGCCGCACCATCATCTACTACCTCACCGCCGCGACCTTCTTCCTCTTCCTCACTCATCATGTCCTCAATCACCGTCGATGGAGAAGCTAGTCTCGGACCCCGCCATGGCTGAAGAAATGCGAGACAAGCAGGAAGAACCCCGACACGGGCAGTCGCCCAAGCCGGCAGGCACGGACCGGAGCTCTGCCAGCGGCATCATGGTCGTCCAGCTCCTCTTTGCCACCATCCTGTTGCTCTCGCTGAACTATCTTTCCGGCAGCCATCATACAGCCTGGGATCTGAGCCAGGACAATGAGTTCAGCCTTTCGAACCAGACGCGAAAACTCCTGACCTCCGACCTGCTCGGTGACCGGGCCCATCCCGTTCACCTCATCGCCGCGGTGCGGAAGAACTCCGCTCACTATTCCCGCCTCCACGCCATGCTGGAGGAGTATGAGCGCCTGGGTCGTGGCGCACTCACCGTGGAATTTGTGGATTACGTCCGGGACAGCGATACCGCCCTTGGAATCGCTGACCAATACGGCACTACCTTTGTAGAGGACGTGATCATTATCGACGCCGTTCCCTCCCCTGCACCTGCCCCTGCTGATGACCAGCAGGCACAATCCCATGCCAGACAGACCGCGGCCCTGCGCCGGGCCCATATCCGATATGTGGCGGTAAAGGACATGCTTGTCTTCGCCAGTGACAAGGGACAGAACCGCCGCCTGATCGGCTACCAGGACGAGGATCAGCTGACCGCCGCTATCCGTCGTGCCGTCGAGGGCACTCCCCGCCGGTTTTACTTTCTGGCTGACAAGAGCCAGGTTGCTGGACCGGAAGAAGACGCCCCCTGGACCTTTCTCACCCGCACCTTTGACAGCCTCAACATCAAGCTCATCCCCAAGCGAATCTCAGATCTGGAAAAAATTCCCGATGATGCGGCCGGTGTCGCCCTGGTCGCACCACGCTTCGATCTCAATACCAGGGAGATGGCGATCTTCCGCGAATACTGGGACCGCCCCCGCGCTGCCGTCCTCGTAGTTCTGGATCCCACTCAGAAACAGCAACCCCCGAACCTCCGCGCTTTTCTGAGGGAACACGGCGTCACTCCCCGTGAAGTACGCCTCTCCACCATACAGGGAAACCGGCAGGCTTTCGACGTGACCGCCACTTTCACCAACGCGACCGCGGTAGGCGACCTTGGCAATGCCTCCACCCTGTTCGAGGGAGCCAGCTCCGCTCTCGACATAAGGGAGAACGCCGAAGACCTCGAACTGAGACAGATCAACCCTCTGGCTCTCATTACCACCAACAAGAACGTCCGCGCCCAACCCCTTGACGGATCCGCCCCCATCCCCGGACCCCATTACCTCGGGGCCTCCATCTCCCGCGGCAACGAACGCAACGACACCACGGCCGGAGCCACCTCACGCATGATCGTGGTGTCAAATTCCGACTTCCTGCAGCCGCGCTCGCGACACAGGGAACACATCGACTTCCTGCGAAACACGAGCAACTGGCTCATTGGCCGGGAAGAACTGATCGGCATCGGCCCCAGGCCCGTCAGATACTACAAGCTGCTCCTTCCTTCCCAGAAGGTCTCATTCGTCAACAAGCTCAACCTCTTCTTCATTCCCGGCGCCTTTATCCTGGCGGCCCTCTTCATCTGGAATACCCGCCGGGTCTGACCACGGCCGGACAACCGATCACACTCTTTCCCAGAACGGGTTTTCCGAATAACCTCTCCGGACTCCTCTCCTTTCGCCCCATGCTCTCCAGAAAGTTCACCCTCAGCCTGGTGATTCTCGCCTCCATGGTGGGGGGGGGCGCATGCATCCAGCTCTTCAAAAATGACCTGGACATGATCTTCGGAACACCGCCCCGCCAGGTGGGTGACGTCCTCTACGGGAAATTCGACCTCGACGATGTCCATACGGTGGTGATCAGCAAAAGCCCCGGAGACCGGGCCGAATTCGTGAGGCGACAGGATATCTGGCGCATGGTGGATCCCAAGCAAGACCGGGCGGATTACTCCATTCTTCAAACGATCGTCTATTTCTCCCGCCACCTGCAGGTGGAAGATGTGATGAGGCGCAAGGACATCACCCTTGAGGAGGCCGGCATGCGTGCCTCCAGCACATACGAGGGACGCTATAACATCACTCTCAGGGACAGCAGTCAAAATACGCTGGCCGATTATCGACTCGGTCGCCGCACTGCCTGGCATCGGCTCAATGAAAAGGATGGAAACCTGATTGAGACCTTCTTCGTTCGTCCGGGTGAAGACTCCCTGGATGATCACATCTACGTCTGCTCCGCCCCGGAAAAGCTGAAAACCAGTGTCCGGCAGATCCTTGATCGCGGCCTCAGCCGCCTGCGCGACCACCACCCCCTGCTCTTCGATCAACAGGGAATCGCGGACATCACCATCAGAACCAAGGGACGCGAAATCGTCCTCAGTCGGCCCGAGGCAGATTCTCCAGCCTGGAAGATGACCAAACCCCTCGAATCACGAACGAAACCCGAGATGGTCAACGGTCTCATCGTAGGACTGGCTCAACTGGAGGCCATTCGCATCCACGACCTCAAATCGGTCACCATTCCTCCCCGCCCTCCCGGTGGATTTCTGCTTGAAGTCGAGCTCCGGCATTTCAGAGCCGACGGCAGTCGGGGCCGCACCCCCAGCATGCTCACAATCGAACCACCTTCTCCTCCCGACGCCGCGACCGTGCTGGCCTCCATCGATGCACGCCCCAACCTCGTCTTTGAGATTCCCCTTAAACCGGTCACCGGCAGCATGGCTCTCAGTCAGCTCCCGCTTGAGGTTGACCAACTGCGAGAGCGCACGCTTACCAACCTCGACATCGCCACTCTCAAGTCGATGACTATCCACCAGTTCAACGATCCCGGATTGATTCATGTATTTCTGAGCAGGAAACGCAGCGGTCAGGCCCGGTGGATGTTGAGCCAGGGGGGCGATACCGCTCCTGCTAACGAAGCTGTGATGGCCCGTATCCTGCAGGCGATCTCACGCAATGAAGTGGTCGGTTTCGCTTCCAACGCCGCCAGCAACCTCTCCCGCTACGGACTCTCTCCACCCGCCAAGCGCATTATCCTCGACCTCAGGGAAGGCGACCCCATCGACCTCTTCTTCGGTCGGGGCGTCAACGGCCGATTCTACGCCATGCGCCACGGATCATCCACCGTGGCCGAGATTGATGCCGCTACCTACACCTCTATTGCCACCGAGCCTTACCAATGGCGTGACTCCCTGCTCATGCCCTTCTCCATCGTCGATCTCAGCATCATGAAGATTGAGAAGTTTCCCTTCCGGGTCCCCCTGGCTGACCCGGCTCTCACCTTGAAATACAAGTTCCTCTCCGAAGATTGGGAGGCCCGACAGTTCGACGAGAACGTCAGCACCAACCTCAACAAACACAGCGCCAACCAGTTCATCAAGTTCATGGAGTCCCTACGGGTAGAGCGCTGGCTGGACGAAAGCACCCCTGCCGCCGCCCGTGCTCTTCGCTCACCCACCTTCCGTTTCACCGCGGTCTTCCGGGAACTCGACGAACAGGGTGATCTCAAGGGCTTTCGCGAAACTTCCTTCGATCTCGCACCGGCCAGCCGCTCTCCCCGGAATAGAATCTTCTATGGAAAACTCAATGATGACCCCCACTACTTTGTCCTCAGCATGAACTCCTACCGCCAGTTGAGCACCCCCCTGCTGGACACCGGCAGACCGTAGCAGCAGACGAACAACCAAACGCAGGCATCAAAACCCGATTCCGCTTTCCACCACGCATTCCCTGCGAAAGAATGTCCATCCAAGCCAATGAGCACTCATTTCGATCGTCCTGGACTCCCCGCCCTGGGAATCGTGTCTGCCATGGAAGAAGAGGATCGACAACTCCTCAGCAACTATGGGGAATTTCTTCCGGTGCAGGAGGGAGACCGCCTTATCGATGAAGGGACCGACCAGAACAGCCTCCTTTTTCTCATCTCGGGCCTCCTCCACGTAGTGACCACCAAGGACGACAAACTGGTTCTCCTTGCCCGCGTGGAACCCGGTGAATCAATTGGAGAAGTCAATCTATTCGATCCTGCCAAGGCCAGCGCCTCCGTGGTGGCCAAGAGTTTCAGCCAGGTCTGGAAGGCCCGCCGCAACGACCTGGATGACTTTCTCAACGCCTATCCCGAAGCAGCAGGTCGCCTCATGATCGGCCTTCTCTCGGAGATGTCCAGGCGCCTCCGCAAGATGAACCAGAAGCTCTCAAATACCGAGCTCCAGAACGCCCTCCAGGAGTTCTTCCACTAAGAGAGCACCCACCCTGTGATGCTGGATACCTCCCAGGTCGTCTCCAACCCGTGGGGAGCTGTTGTCATCCTCTTCGCACTGCTCGTGACCCACGCGATTGGAGACTTCGCCCTCCAGGGCAGCTTTCTCTCGCAGGCGAAAAACAGGAATGCCGATCTCTCCCGCTTCTTTCCAAATGGTGCCCCCCGCGGACTCTGGTGGAACGCCCTGTTCGCCCACGCCCTCATCCACGCCGGAGGTGTCTGGCTGGTCACCGGTTTCGCAATCCTCGCCTTCGTGGAACTCGTTCTTCACTTCCTGATAGACTACGCCAAATCGGAAGGTTGGATCTCCTTCACGCTGGACCAGACCCTCCACCACCTGTGCAAGCTGATCTACGTTGCCCTGATTTTCTGTAACTGGCCGGCCGGATTGGACTGGGATCCGCTCTCCTCTTCCCTCTCCCTGTCAGCTGAAGAAACTTTTCCCGGGTGAAGGAGCCCCTTGAGGAGATGCGATTCAAGCCCCCTCTCATTCACGCATCTGCCACTGCCGCCCCGGCTGCCCTGCTCCTCTCCCTGCTTATTTCATTGTGGAACCAAGCCAAACTGCCTACCATTCAGGACCTTCATGGAACTTGACCTGCTGGACGTTCACTTCGATCTGAAGGACATTAAACCTCGCGAGATCGAAGAGGCTCTTGAAGACCCCTTTGCGGTCAGGTTCCTGCCCGATCAGGACCGCGGCGATGGAGAGACGCGCTACTACGCCCTCGGGCGAACGATCGTCGACCGTTACCTCTTCCTCTGTTTCTGGTCGGACGGCAAGAATGTCCGCGTTGTGGCCGCCCGCAACCTCACCGAAGGCGAACGCAGGTACTACGACCGAAAATACGCCCAATACAAGTGAGCATGAAATCAATTTCCAACTGGAGTGAGCTCCCCCCCTTCCCGACTGAGGGGGAGGAGGCCGAATTCTGGATGGAGCACGAACTCTCTCCGGCACTCATGAAGGCCTCCGAGCACGTGCCCGACAGTCGTGAGTCGACCACCATCACCCTGCGCTTCGACCCCCGCATGCTTTCCCGCATCAAACGCATCGCCCGGGAACGATTCCTCAATTACCAATCCATGATGAAACAGTGGCTGGCCGAGCGCCTGGAGGACGAACAGCGCGATAGCGAGCGCTGATGCCCCGACCCCGCCTGCCTGCCTGTTGCTCCGGAAGGACCTTCTGGGCCAGCATCTTCCTGCTCTGGGGGATTGTTCTATGGCTGCTTTCCGACGGGCCGATCCCCATCCGTGACGGACCAGATCTGCCCGGCTTCGATAAAATCCTGCACTTTGGCTACTTTTTTGGCGGAGCAGGACTTCTTTCCGCTGCCCTCTACCTGCACCGCTGTAATCGAACCGGCCTTTCCTGGCGACGCCTGGTGATCACGGTGGTGATCGTGCTCGCCATGGTGGGCGTCCTGGATGAATGGCACCAGTCCTGGATTCCGGAACGCTCCGGCAATGACTTCGGTGACTGGCTGGCTGATGTGGCGGGGGCTCTCGCCGGCGCACTGGTCTTCAAACGCTTCCACCGGCTCCTGGATCCGCCCGTCCCGGACCCCCCGTCCCCGGAAGATCTGTCCTGAGCGGTCTTTGGAGTTCCCCCTCCCGGGGATGATTTCCTACTCTTCCGCCAAGACCAATGTCTCCCGCCGAACGGATCAACGAGCTTCGCTCCCTTCTTGAGCGCCACAACCGGCTCTACTACGTCGAGGCCCAGCCTGAGATCTCCGACGCGGATTATGACAAGCTTTTCCGCGAACTGGAGGACCTGGAAGCCCGGCACCCGGAACTGGACGATCCCAACTCACCCACCCGCCGGGTGGGCGGAACACCCCTCGCGGGATTCGAGCAGGTCCGGCACCCCGCGCCCATGCTCTCCATCGACGACGTCTTCTCCGAGGAGGAAGTGGCCGACTTCTACCAGCGACTCCGGAAGAACCTCGGAACCGGGAGCGTCCCTGTCACCATCGAACCCAAGATCGACGGGGTGGCGGCCTCCCTGGTCTACCGCAATGGCTCTCTCGATTACGGGGCCACGCGTGGCGACGGAGTGACCGGGGATGACATCACCGCCAACCTGCGCACCATCCCGACCCTGCCACTCACTCTCGCCCAGGCGACCCCGGCCCTCCTCGAGGTGAGGGGCGAGGTCTTCATGCCCGGCGAAGCCTTTGCCCGGCTCAACGAAGAACGCGAGGAAGCAGGCCTGGCCACCTTCGCCAACCCACGCAACGCGACGGCAGGCACTCTCAAGCAACTCGACTCCCGCGCCGTGGCCCGGCGCCCGCTCGCCTTCATCGCACACGGACTCGGCTCATTCGAGGGCGTTGAACTCCCCGATGAGCATGCCTTCCGTTCCCTGCTCGTGACCTGTGGCATCCCATGCAACGAACCCCTGTGGATCGCCGATGAACTGGACGACATCCTGGCCGCCATCCACGAACTCGACAAAAAAAGACATCAGTTGCCCTACGCAACTGACGGGGCCGTCATCAAGGTCGCCTCCTTCCCGGACCGGGTTGCCCTCGGGGCCACCTCGCGCGCCCCCCGGTGGGCGGTGGCTTTCAAGTATCCTCCCGAACAGAAACCCACCCGGCTTCTCGACGTCACCGTGCAGGTTGGACGGAGCGGAATTCTCACCCCGGTCGCCGAACTGGAACCGGTCGGACTCTCCGGCACCACCGTCTCCCGGGCCACCCTTCACAACGAATCATTCATTCACGAACGCGACATCCGCATCGGGGACACCGTGCTGGTTCACAAGTCCGGCGAGATCATCCCGGAGGTCCTCAAAGTGATCACCGGAAAGCGCCCCGCGGACGCCACTCCCTTCTCCATGCCCGAACACCTGGAAGGGAAATGCCCGACCTGCGCCGCCCCCATCACCCGACGAGAAAACACGGAAACCAAAGAACGCCCGGTCGTTACATGGTGGTGCGAAAACCCACTTTGCCCGAAACAGGCAGTCGCCGCCCTTGTTCACTTCGCCCAGCGCAAGGCTCTTGATCTCGAAGGTCTGGGGGAATCGGTGGCCATCAAACTGGTGGAATCCGGCCTGGCCATTTCTCCCCTCGACCTCTTCTTTCTCGAAGTCGAAAAACTTGCCAATCTTCTCCTCGATCCTGCCAGACTGCAAACCGGTGAGATTTCCAAACCCCGGCGCCTTGGAGAGAAGAAAGCGCATCTCCTGATCGACTCGATCAGGAATGCGCCCACCACCCAGCCACTTTCCCGCTGGATATTCGCCATCGGCATCCCCCAGATCGGAGAGTCGGCCTCCAGAGAACTAAGCCGTCTTCACGAAACCCTTCCGGAGATCGCCTCCAGCAACCTCCTGCGGATCATTTGCCGCATTGCCGACCTGGAAGCTGAACGAAAGTTGCTCTCACCGCAAAACAAGGACAATCCTCCTGCCGATCAGCAGGAGAAAGAGACCCGCCGCAGCAGACAGGAAGAACTCAAGACCGAAATCAGGGAGTCTCATGCTGGAATCGCTGAATTCGAGATCTCTCCGGACATAGGAGCCGTGGCCTCCCGCAACCTCCTCTCCTTTTTCGAGTCCGAACACGGCCGGCGATTCATGGAGTGCTTCCGCCAACTCGGACTCAACCCCCACTCCGATAACTTCGCCCCCCGACCTGTCGAGGCAGCCGCCTCCGGCGACGTGCCTCTGGCAGGCAAGACCTTCGTCATCACCGGCACCCTCTCTTTGGCGCGCAGTTACTACAAAACACTCATCGAGCAGAAAGGAGGCAAGGTAACCGGGTCCATTTCCAGAAACACCAGCTACCTTCTCGCCGGTGAGGGCGGAGGATCGAAGCGGGATAAGGCCTCCTCCCTTGGTGTGACCGTCATTTCGGAGGACGAGTTGCAGTCCATGCTCGCCTGATACTCCCGCGACAAACAGATCACATCCTCTGTAATCGACGACCACGCATTCCTCACTTCAAACAAATCGGTTCCCGCCCTTTGCGATTTCCCAACGAACTGTTACTGTCAGAACGTCGATGACGATTTTTCGCTGTGCCCTCGTCGCATCCACCCTGGCCCTTCACCTCCAGGCAGCCGACAGGGTCTTTGAACCCTTTGAGGGTGACGGATTCGGAACCTGGCAGGAGACCGGGAAGGCCTTTGGAAAGGCTCCTGCCACTGGCGGACACGGGACTCAGGCTGGCAAGGTCCGCGGCTACGCCGGTGAATCCTTCGCCAGTTCCTTCGCCGAAGGAGCTGCCGGGATGGGCTCCCTCACCTCGCCCCCCTTTGCCATCGAACACCCCCATCTCAGCTTCCTCATAGGAGGCGGGAGCAAGAAGGGCCTGACATCCATCCAACTTCTCATCGATGACCAGATCATGCGGGAGGCCACTGGCCAGGACGACAGCATCCTGCGATCCCGCACCTGGGACGTGAGCAACCTGAAGGGACAGCAGGGCCGCTTGCGCCTGGTTGATGCCGCGGCCCGGGAGGGCGATTATATCCTGATAGACCACATCCTCTTCGCCGAAAAATCCGATCCAGGCTTTCCCGACGCCACCCGGGACGGCAGGCCCTTCAATCCCGGACTGGTGAGCACCGACACCCTGCCAGGGGTCACTATTCCCGAGGGCAGCAGGCTCGAGATCTTCGCCACTCACGACGAACACGACCTTTACTCCCCTACCGCTCTCTGTATCGACGAGTCCGGGCGAGTCCTCGTGACCGAGACCCACCGCTTGCGTCACGGCATCCCCGACAACCGCGATCACCGCTACTGGCACACCGACGACATCGCCGCTCTCAGCGTGGAAGACCGCCACAGGATGCACCAGAAGTGGGACGAAAATTATCCGGTTGCCGCGATGACGGAGAAGTCTGAAAAAATCCGCCTCCTCGTCGACACCGATGGAGACGGAGAGGCTGACCGGAGCACCCTCTACGCCGAGGGGTTCAACGGAATGCTCGACGGCACTGCAGGTGGCATCTACTCGCTGGAGGGTCAGGTCTACTTCGCCTGCATCCCTCACATCTGGACCCTCCGCGACACCGACGACGACGGCATTGCCGATGTGCGAAAGAAGCTCTTCTCCGGGTTCGGCCTCCGCGTCTCCCTGTCCGGCCACGATCTCAATGGATTCGCCCTGGGACCGGACGGGCGCCTATACGGATCGGTCGGCGACCGCGCCATGAATGTCACGAACCGGGAAGGTCTGCACTTCGCCTATACCGACCAGGGCACGGTTTTCCGCTTTGATCCCGACGGAACCAACTTCGAGGTTGTGCATGCTGGTCTCCGCAATCCCAAGGAAATCGCCTTCGATCAGTGGGGCAATCTCATCAGTGTCGACAACAACTCCGACCAGGGAGACAGGGCCCGGGTGGTCTACATCGTGGATGGGGCCGATAGCGGCTGGCGCACCGACCACCAGAACCTCCACACTTTTCACCGGGAAGTGGGGTATCCCCGGCGCCCCATCAACCAATGGATGCAGGAACGCCAGTGGGACAAGCATCATGAAGGGCAACCCGCCTTCCTTCTGCCTCCCATCGACGTGCTGACCTCCGGCCCCTCCGGACTGACATATCAACCCGGGACCGGCTTCTCCACGAACTGCGAGAATTCCTTTCTGGTCTGCGACTACCGGGGAGGTCCGGCAGCCTCGGGCATCTGGGCCTTCCAGCTGGAACCCCGGGGAGCAGGACTCAAGATGGTCAACGCCCGCAAATTCAACTGGGGCGCCGCCGTCACCGATGTCGAATTCGGCTACGACGGTCGTCTCTATGTCGCTGACTTCGTGAAAGGATGGCAATCCCACTCCGCCGGTCGGATCTACACGCTTTCTTCAGAGGAATCACTGACCTCAACAAAGACGAGGGAAGTCACTGAGCTTTTCGCAGGGAAGAACTTCAACCGTCTTCCACCCCTTCAACTTTTCGAACTCATGAAGCACGAGGATTTCCGGGTTCGCCTTCGTGCCCAATTGGCTCTCGCCGACCGCCCCGAAGCCGTGCCGTATTTCATCAATGCCACCAGGCAGGAGGAAAGCCGCTCCCTGGCCCTGCATGGCACCTGGGGCCTCTGGATCAGGGCTCGCCGGGCACAATCGAAAGCCTCCACCGAACGACTGGTGGAACTCCTCGGCCACCCCGACAATGAATTACGCGCCCAGGCCGCCCGCGCCCTGGGCGAAGCCCCCCTTGAGGATCATGGCCGCCTGGTCAATTCCCTGCAGGATCCCTCTCCCCGCGTCCGGGCCTTTGCCGCAACCTCCCTGGCCCGGCACCGCGCAAAGGGAGCCTTCAATCCCACCCTGGTCCTCCTCGCCGAGAACGCCGATCACGATCCTTACCTGCGTCACGCCGGAGTGATGGCTCTCCTCGGATCCGGAACCGAGGCACAGATCGCCGCGCTGAACTCCCATCCCAACAAATCCATTCGCCTCGCTGCCGTGGTGGCTCTCCGTCGCCTCCGCTCTCCCAACCTGGTCCGCTTCTTTTTCGACAAGGAAGATCCTCTCATCTCCGATGAGGCCATCCGCGCTGCCCACGATGTCCCCATCGAAATGGCCCGTCCCGCAGTGGCCGCTCTCCTCGATGAATATGCTCCCGGACAGGGAGGACGCCCACTCAGTCGCATGATGCTCCGACGACTCCTGCACAGTGCCTTTCGCGTCGGAGGGACTGAAAATGCCACCCGCCTTCTCCGGGTGGCGGCCAATACCGCCCTGGACGAGAACGAACGCCTTGAAGCGCTGCGTCTTGTCTCGGTCTGGACCAACCCACCGGCCGTCGACCAGTCACTCGGTCGCTACGCGCCACTCGATCCCCGTAACCAGTCCGAAATCAAGGAAGCGCTGGAACTGGAGATCGAATCCCTCCTGAGCCTCAAGGGGGAAGTTCTTGCTGCCGCCATCGGCCTCGCAGGTCAGTATGGTCTTTCGGTGAAGGGACTTGATGCAGCCAGTTTGACCAGCCTTCTCGAGGCCAGGGAACTGGGAAGCAGGGTTAGAATGGTGGTCCTGGATCTCCTGGCTGCCGGGGACCCCGCTGCCCTGCATGAGTTGCTGGACACGGCCACCAGGGATGCCGACATTGCCTACGCAAACCACGCCCTGGGACTCCTCGCCAGCAGGTTTCCGCAGTCAGCGATCCCGGTGGTTACCAAGACCCTGGATTCAAACAATGTGGTGCAGGCTCAAGCCGCCTGGAAGATTCTGGCGAACCTTCCCGGTGAGGCTGCCGCTGCCAGGATCGCAAGAGGGCTCCACGAGCTCGAGACAGGCAAGCTCAACCCGGCCATCGCACTGGAAGTGGTGGAAGCCGGGGAGAAGCGCAAGGATGACCCGGCGGTAACGCTCGCCTTCAAGAACTACGGCAACTCCCTCTCGAAGGACGATCCGCTTGCTGACTTCCAGATCTGCCTGCAGGGAGGAAACCCCGTGAACGGGGAAGCCGTCTTCCGCAGCAATCCAGCCGGACAGTGCCTGCGCTGTCACCGAGTGGACAACGGACACTCAGAAGGCGGGGAGGCAGGCCCCAATCTGGCGGGCATCGGCAAGCGCCACGATGCCAGATACTTTCTCGAATCCCTCATCCTCCCCAACGCGGTGGTGACTCCAGGCTTCGGAGTGGTCTCCCTCACCTTTAAAAACGGGAAAAGCAAGTCGGGCATTCTCAGCAGCGAAAACGCCGACACCATTGAACTGCTTGAAGGCATGGATCTCTGGCGGATCAAGAAGAGCGACATCCGGGAGCGGAGCAAACCCGTCTCCGCCATGGCCCCTCCCATGGGCGCCGTTCTCACCAAGCGCGAACTCCGCGACCTCGTGGCCTGGCTTGGCAGCCTTACCCGCAACAATCCGCCCGCACCACCCGGGCGCAGCCCAACAGACCTCGACCCGGACACCCTGCCAGTCAAAACTTCCAGAAACGGGACGGGCACCCCACAACCCACCGTGGCCGAATCCCCGCCACCGAACGAGACAGGCGATCCGAAAAAAACACCCGGACCGTCGCCGGAAACCACTCCCACGCCTGCAACGGCGTCTGACCGGAAACCGGATGGAGAATCCCGGACAACCATCGAGATCTCCATTGATTCCCGGCAGATGAAACTCGGGAAGAAGACCTACCTCACCTGCCTCGCCTGCCATGGAGACCGGGGCCAGGGTGTAGCGGGCCAGGGCGGACCGCCCCTCGCCCCCTCTGAGTGGGTGGTGGGTCCGGTGGAAAACCTGATCAGGATCCAGATCCGTGGCCTCAGGGACAACATCACCGTCAATCACCGGCACTACACCCTTGGAGTTGATATCAATCCTGCGGGCATGATTCCCCTCTCCCAGACCAACGAACAGATCGCCGCAGTCCTCACCTACATCCGGAATAGCTGGGGGAACAGGGCCTCCGCCGTCACACCCGGAATGGTCGAGAAGTATCGTGCCGAGAGCGGGCAACCGCCCCTCAAGATAACAGACCTCGTTGCCCCACCGCCCCTGCCAGAGAGCGCGACCGAAACTCCCGGTTCAGGGCCACCCACCTCCGGTCCCGCAGCCGGCACAGACGAGATTCGACGGGTCTTCATCATACTGGGAATCCTGACCTGGTGCTCCCTCTGTGTCATCCCGGTGATCAGACGCATCAAGGCGCAGAACAGGGCAGGCAGGTAATAGCTCCTATCAACGCTCAGGAGCGCGCCATGATATTGCCGTAGCGGTGCCGTGTCTCACTCACGACCTGCTCGCGCAGGTAGTGCAGAAGTTCAATCCTGCCATTAGCAAGAACTGACCAGTCGGTGATCTCTGCTTCCGCCTCGCAGGCTGCCTGCCGCAGGGCCTCGGATGGATTCAAGGCACGAATGCGCTCGACGCCTTTCCCCTCCGACCGGATCCATTCGCACAGATCTGTTTCGGTTTCCAACCTCCAGTCCACCTTGGCAGCTGCGGCCAGTGGCCCGCATACCCCCTGCCGCACTCCCGCACTGAGGATCACCTCCACCCCGCAGGTTCGTGCCGCCAACAGCACCAGAGCCACCTCTTCAAGGGTCATTCCCTCGGAACGCACAAGAATCTGTCCACCCCTGCGATAGCGGAAGACGTTGGATTCACCGAGAATTCCCGAGGGATCGTGTGAGACCGAAAACTCCTCGCTCCACCACTTCGCATAGCTCGCAGCCGCCGCGCGAATCCGCTCAGTTGCAGGCGGCAGGGTCCGGCAGAATTCCTCTGCAAGTTCCGAACACTCCCCCTCCTTCCCCTCCCGGGGAAGAGACACCTCGCTCCACCTCGCCAGTTGCAGAAGGTAATTAGGCCCTCCAGCCTTCGCCCCGGGCCCCGTTGCCGATCGTTTCCATCCTCCAAATGGCTGCCGCTGCACGATCGCCCCCGTAATGGGGCGATTGATATAGGCGTTGCCCACCTCCACTCGTTCCCGCCACTGGCGAATTTCCCGCAGATCCAGACTCTGGAGACCCCCCGTCAACCCGAAACGGGAATCATTCTGCAACCGGAGCCCGTCTTCGAAATCGCAGGCCCGCATCAATCCCAGGACCGGCCCGAAACACTCCGTGCGTCGGTACCAGCTGGCGGACTGCACCCCCATCCTGATACCCGGCGTCCAGAGGCAGGGATTGCCATCCACCATCGTCGGTTCGAGCAACCACTCTTCCCCCTTTTCCAATTCCTTCAATCCGCGGGACAACTCCAGCCCGGGCGGCCGAATGACCGGGGTGACCACGCTGGCCAGTTCATCCGGTGTTCCCACCCGCAGACTGGCTGCCGCATCACGCAACTGGCGCAGGAAGGAATCATCATCATAAAGCTCGGCCTCAAGAATGGCCAGGGACGCCGCCGAGCACTTCTGCCCCGCATGTCCGAACGCGCTCTTGACAAGATCCTTGATCGCCTGGTCGGGATCCGCCGCTGCTGTGATCAGCATGGCATTCTTGCCACTCGTTTCCGCAAAGAGCCGCATCGACGGCTTCCATCCTCGAAAGAGGCGCGCCGTCTCGTAGGCCCCGGTGAGAATGACTCCTTTGACCCGTTCATCCGTGAGCAACTTCCGCCCCACCGCATCTTCAGCTACCGGAAGAAACTGCAGGGCCTTCTTGGGGATGCCCGCATCCCAGAGCACCTCTGCCAGTCGCCATGCAGTCAGGACCGTTTCGGGAGGCGGCTTCAGGATCACCGCGTTTCCAGCTGCCAGGGCTGCAAGCACTCCCCCGCAGGCAATCGCGAGCGGAAAATTCCATGGCGGGGCAACCACCACCACTCCCAGCGGCGTTCGCTGCACCCCGTCCCCCAACCCCGGACGCGACAGGCAATGCGCATAATAGTTTGCGAAATCGATCGCTTCATTCACTTCCGAGTCCCCCTCCGGAACCGCTTTCCCGGCATCACATTCCATGGTGGCAATCAGCATGCCCCGTGTCCGCGCCAACTCAGTGGAAACCCTTACGAGTTGCTCCCCGGGGGTAAGCCCGGTCGACCCGGCCCAGACTCCCACTGCGTCTACCGCAACCCTGAGGGCCTCCTCGACCTCCCCCTCTCCGGCCAACCCGTAATGGTAGAGGCATTCTCCCGGGGCAGACGGATCAAAAGACTTCCCGGTCCGCGCTGGTTTCCTGATTCGTCCCCCCACCTGGATTCCGATCGTCCCGGGAATCTCCACCCGTTCACGGACATTGTGAACCCACTCCCGGTTAGCCGCCAGGGTCCAGTCAGTATCCGCTTCATTCTCGAAAATTGTGCCCGGCAGTTCCCCGCTCTCAATCCGTCGATCCTGTTGCCGCGCAGGCACCTCGCTCACTTCATCCTTGGCCGAGGTAGCCAGCAGGAATCGCTCTCGTTGATCATTCCACTTGGTGTCCCCCGGGCGCATTCCGAAAAGATCGCGCAGAAAATTCTCCGGGGCCGTGTTCTCATCAAGCCGCCGCACCAGATAGGCGATGGCGGAGTGAAAGTTTCCCCGGTCCACCACCGGCGCATAAAAAAGAAGGCTGCCTCCCACCTCCTCCACCACCCGGGCCTGGTGGTTCGCCATCCCTTCCAGCATTTCGATCTCAACCCGCTCCCGGACACCCTGCCTCTCCCGCAGAAGCAGGGCATAGGACACATCGAAGAGATTATGACTCCCCACCCCGACCCGAACTGCCTCCGCGTGGGGTTTCTCGCAGGCATAGTGAAGCATACGCTTGAAATTGGCGTCCACTTCGCCTTTGAACTCGTATGGGGCCTGTTCCCAGCCGTGCACCGCCGCCTCCACCTTTTCCATGGCCAGATTGGCACCCTTTACGATGCGCAGCTTGATCCCCGCTCTGCCCCGGGCCTGGCGTTTGCAGGCCCAGTCCGTCAGTTTCTGCTGCAACCTGAAGGAGTCGGGCAGATAGGCCTGCAACACGATCCCGGCCTCAAGCTGGCGAAACTCCTCTTCGTCCAACACCCCCTGGAAGGCATCGCAGGTGAGATGCAGGTCACGATACTCCTCCATATCGAGGTTCACAAACTTCGCTTTGCCCTCAACTGCATTGTTCTGCGCCGCGCGATAGAGTTGCCGGAGAGGCTCCTTCACCCGCTTGAGGGTATCCTCGTAAGCCAGGACGTTCACCTGGCTGAAGACCGAACTGATCTTCACTGAGATGTAGTCGCAGTCCGAACTCTCCAATCGACGGATATTCTCCTCCAGACGGTGCGCCGCCTCCTCTTCGCCCAGGATGGCTTCCCCGAGGAGATTGAGGTTCAGTCGTGCCCCCATCCGGCGTCGCTTCGCAATATGCCGATCCAGAAAACCCGGTTCCGCAGGAAGCACCACTTGCCTGCTTTCGCGCCTCATCTTGGCCGTCACGGCCGCGATCACGGTTTCCGGCGCCAGACAGGAACCGAATGCTGCCACCGCCAGTGCGATGCGCTCATGCAGGGGGAGGTACTCAGGGGCGCCTCTGCTCTCCAGCAAGTAGCGGAATTGAGAAGCCGCTCGCCAGGCGGTCCGGGGACGGAAGACCTGGTCCGCCATCTCCAGGGTGAACGCCTTCCCGGCAGGATCTTCGAGCATGCGGTTCATCTTCCACGCCTCATAGCGCTCCCCCGGACGTTGCCCCTTCCTGGCTGCCACCAGGATCTCCTCCGCCAGGCTAACCGCCTCCCCGGCTAGCGTGGCATCATCCCAATCTTCATTTCCCGCCCGTTCCAGGCGCCTTTCCATCACGCTTCCCTTCATTACCCTCTCTGTTACCCCTCTCTGTT